>NZ_JBQCGC010000071.1:0-20230 GCF_051956055.1 Amnibacterium sp. | reverse complement strand
TCGACCGCTGGGCCGCACCCGCCGACCGCGTCGCGGGGTGGGCGGATCGCGTCCGGCGCACCCGCGCGCTCCTCGCCTGACCTTCGTCGGTCCGGAGATCCCGCCCGTGCCCCCGCCCATCTCCCGAACGACGAAGGAAGTTGGCGGCGGGGAGGCCGCTGTAGCTGTGCAGGCCGTGGAAGAAGACGTTCACCACGCCGAAGTTGAACAGGATGCAGGCGTAGCCGATGAGGTTCAGCCACGCGGATCCCGTGCCGCGCCACCCGAGCGTCGCGCGGGCGTGGAGGTAGCCGGCGTAGACGACCCAGATGATGAACGTCCACACCTCCTTGGTGTCCCAGCCCCAGTAACGGCCCCACGCGTGGTTCGCCCAGATCGCGCCGGCGATGAGGGTGAAGGTCCACAGGATGAAGCCGACGACGCTGATCCGGTAGGTGAGGTTCTCGAGGCGGTCGGCGTCCGGGATCGTCGTCAGGAGGCGCAGCCGCGTCGGGCGCCCGGCCTCCGCCCGCTTCGCGCGCCGCACCTGCAGCAGCTGCGCGGCCGAGAGCGCGGCCGCGAGCGTGAAGACGCCGGTACCCAGCATCGCGACGAGCACGTGGAGCACGAGCCAGTACGACTGCAGCGCGGGCGGCAGCGGGGAGACCGCGACGTGGAAGCTCACGGTCGCGATCCCGAGCAGGATCACGACGAAACCGGAGATCGCGGCGCCGAGGAACTTCAGATCGACCCGGGTGAGCGCGACCAGGAAGACGAGGACCATGATCAGCGTCCCCGTCATGGCGAACTCGTACATGTTCGCCCACGGCACGCGACCGGCAGCGACGCCGCGGAGCACGGCGGCGGCGGCGTGCAGCACGGCGCCCGCCATCATCAACGCGATGCCGGTCCGCGCGGCGGGAGCGCGCCTGCGCTCCGGGGCCTGCGGCGGGGCGGGAGGCGCCTCCACGAGCACGGCGGTGCCGCCTGCGGCCTGCTCCGTCACCGCGCCGCGGCGGACGAGGTCGACCTTCGCCTGCGACTCCGCGGACCGGCGGGCGAGATCGAGGGCGAAGGCGACGAAGGCGACCAGGTACACGGCGATCGCCGAGATCAGGAGCAGCTCGGAGATCTGATCCATCGGGTTCGTCACCGCAGCAGCCTAAGCGCCGTCGCTGCAGCCGACCGCTCCGCGGTCACCCGGGCACCATGTTCGCGCATCAGACGGGGGCGCGCTCTCGTGCGACGGCGGGCAGCGCCTCCCGGTGCCGGCGCTCGAGGTCCGCGACCGCCCTGCCGAGGTTCGGGTCGTCACCGCGGGCGAGGCCCGCGTACTCGACGACGATCGCGTCCCCGTCCTCCCGGACCTTGACCCACAGCCGGCGGCGGGGGACGAGCAGGGAGGTGATCAGCCCGAGCACGGCGAGCGCGACGAACAGCGCGACCCACCCCTGCGACGGGTCGTGGTGGATGTCGAACGCCGCGTACCGGGTCACGCCGTCGAGGGTGACCGAACCGAGGCCGTCGGGCAGCGCCTTGGTCTGCCCGATCTTCAGCTGGAAGGGGTCCTTGACCCCCGCGACCTGCTTCATCCCCGACGTGTCGAGCTCGTAGACGTTCCGGGGCGTCCCGGAGTCGAGACCGACGTCGCCCTCGTAGACGAACATCGAGACGAGGCTCTGCTTGCCCACGCTCGGGAAGATCGAGGTGAAGCTGCCGTCGGTCTGCTCCGCGGCGGTCGGGTACAGGAACCCGACCATCCCGATCTGCTTCTTCTGGTTCGTCGTGTCCGGCACCTTCACGACGCCGAGCGAGGTCATCTGCGTGTTCTGGGGCCGGAACGGCACGTACCCCTGGAAGGCGATGGAGCCGTTCGGGTTGCGGACCGTGAAGTGCGGGGCGTAGCCGTTGCCGAGGAGGTAGACGCTCGTGCCGGCGATCGACAGCGGCGCGTTCACCTTGACGATCGCGTGCTGCGGCTTCCCGCCGGGCAGCCGCGTCGTCACGTGCGCGGTGTAGTCGATCGGCTCGCCGAACGCCGCGAGGTTCTGCTGCTCGTACGTCACGTCGAGCTTGTCGAGCTTCAGCGAGTACGGCTTCAGGGAGGCGTCGCTGAAGAAGCGTCCGGGGTTCAGCGAGTCGTACTGGGTCTGCAGGTTCACGAAGGTGTCGCCGGTCACGACGACCTTCTGCCCGGTGTAGGTGAATCCGCCGCCGATGAAGACGGTGACGAGCACCCCGACGAGCGCGCTGTGGAACAGCAGGTTGCCGGATTCGCGCAGGTAGCCGCGCTCCGCCGACACGCTCGATCCGTACCGCGCGGTGCGGTACCGGAGGCCCCGCAGCACCCGCTCGCCCGCATCCACCGCGGCGTCGACCCCGACCCCCTCGATGCGCGCGGACGCGGAGGAGGGCAGCCGCTCGAAGCGGGACGGGGTGCGCGGAGGCGCCTTCCGCATCGCCTTCCAGTGGTGGCGCAGCCGCGGCACCACGCACCCGATCAGCGAGATGAACAACAGGAGGTAGATGGCCGAGAACCAGAACGAGGTGTAGACGTCGAAGCCCTGCAGGGCCTCGACCACCTTCGACAGCCCGGGGTTCGCCTGCTGGTACTGGATGACCCCGTTCGGGTCGCTCGAGTGCTGCGGGATCAGCGAGCCCGGGACGGCCGCGACGGCGAGCGCGAGCAGGAGCAGGAGCGCCGTCCGCATGCTCGTGAGCGTGCGCCACCCCCACCGCAGCCACTCCAGGGGGCCGAGCCGCGGATGGACGATCGCGTCGCCGTCGTCGGCGAAGCGGTCCTGCGCGTCAGATGGGCGAGACATAGCCCACCAGGGTCGACTGCAGCGCGGTGATCGCGAGGTTCCAGATGCCGGAGAGCATGAGCACACCGACGACGACGAGCAGCGCGCCGCCCGCGAGGTTGATGGCGCGGATGTGCCGCTTCAGCACGGCGACGGCACCGGTCGCCCAGCCGAAACCGATCGCGAGCAGCACGAACGGCACACCGAGTCCGACCGAGTAGCAGACGGCGAGCGCCGCGGCGGTGCCCACCGAGCCGCCGGACAGCGCCATCGTCTCGATCGTGCCGAGCATGGGCCCGACGCAGGGCGTCCACCCGACCGCGAACACGGCGCCGAGGACGGGGGCGCCGATCAGGCCCGCGCGGGGGCGCCACTCGGGCGCCATCCTGCGCTGCATCGGCCCGAGCCCTCCGACGAACACCAGCCCGAGCGCGATGACGAGCACGCCAGCGACGCGCGTGATGACCTCCTGCCAGCGGAGGAGGAAGTACCCCGCCGCCGCGAAGACCACGAAGGTCAGCACGAAGACGATCGAGAACCCGAGCACGAACAGCGCGGCCCCGAGGACCACCCGCGAGCGCGCGCGCTCCCCGGTGCGGTCGACGCCGCCGACGTAGCCGAGGTAGCCGGGCACGAGCGGCAGCACGCACGGCGACGCGAACGACAGCGCGCCGGCCGCGACCGCGACCGGGGCGCCGAGCAGGAGGCCGCCGGTGAGCGTCACGCGGCCGTCCCGTCCACCGCGTCCTGGATCAGCTGATTCAGGACCGACTTGTTCGCGAGCCCGACGATCCGGGCGGTGACCCGGCCCTTCCCGTCGAGCACGAGCGTGGACGGCACGGCCTTCGGCGGCTTGGAGGCGGCGAAGGCCAGCTGCACCGACGCCCCGCCCTCCTGGTCGACGATGCTCGGGTAGTCCGTCTTGTAGGTGCGCTCGAAGCTCGCCGCGGTCGCGCTGTCGTCGCTCACGTTCACGCCGACGAACTGCGCCTTCCCGGCGTACCGGGTGGCGAGGGCGTCGAGCGTCGGGGCCTCGGCACGGCACGGCGGGCAGCCCGCGTACCAGAAGTTCACGACCAGCACCTTCCCGAGGTACTGCTTCGACGAGAAGGTGCTGCCGTCGACGGTGGTGCCGGAGAACGTCACGGGCGCGGTCGTGGGGTGCTGCCACTGGTCGACCGTGTGGTCGACCGAGCCGAGGTCCGGTGCTTGCGCCCCCTGCTCGGTGCAGCCGGTGAGCAGCAGCGCCGCGGCGAGCACCGGCGCGAGGAGCCGGGCGCGGCGGATCACGTCGCCCCCAGGTCGATCGCGCCGACGCGGAGCTCGGCGGCCGGGTCCTCGTACCCGGTCTCGACCACGCGACCGTCGCGCAGCGCGAAGCTCGTGACGGAGGAGAGCGCGCAGCGGCGCCGACGCGGGTCGTGCGCCAGCGGCAGGCCCGCGACGCTGCGGTGCACCATCCAGATCGGCAGCTGGTGGCTCACGATCACGACGTCGTGCTCCGGGTCCCCGCCCAGCAGCGCCTCGAGCACCGCGGGGCGCATGCGGTCGCGGATGGCGGTGAACGCCTCGCCCCACGACGGCCGGAGGGGGTTCACGAGCAGTCGCAGGTCCGCCGGGTGCCGCAGCACGCTCCGTCCGACGGCGCGCCCCGCGAAGCGGTTGCCGCCCTCGATGACGCGGTCGTCCGGCTCGACCTCCAGCCCGAACGTCGCCGCGATCGGCTGCGCCGACTGCTGCGTGCGCAGCAGGGGCGAGGAGACGACCCGTGCGACGGGCTTGTCGGCCAGCCAGGCCGCCGTTATCGCGGCCATCGCCTCGCCTCGCTCCGACAGCCGGAATCCCGGGAGTCGCTCGTAGACCACCCCGGCGGGGTTGTGCACCTCACCGTGGCGGACGAGGTGCAGGGCTCGAGCGACCACCCCGGCAGTGTAGGGAGCGGAGCTATGGCCGTCTGCCACGACGCGTAGAAAACCGCCTCAGGTGCGATTCGAAGGGGTTCCAGTCGCCCGACCGCGACAGGAACCCCTTCAAAACGCACCCCGATCGCGGCAAGTACGCTTGACGGTCGTGACCGAGCGCATCCTGATCTCCGACCTGGCCGCCCGGGAGGACGGCCCCGTCGCCGTCGCCGGCTGGGTCGAGACCGTCCGGGATCAGAAGAAGGTGCAGTTCCTCGTCCTGCGCGACGAGTCGGGCGCGGTGCAGCTGGTGCGTCCGCGTCCGGAGGGCGACGACGCGATCTCGCTCGCCATCTCCGGGGTCGCGCTCGGCAGCTTCGTCCGCGTGGAGGGGACCCTCAAGCACGACGAGCGGGTCAAGCTCGGCGGCATCGAGGTGCGCGTCGAGTCGTTCGACGTCGTCACGGCGAGCCTCCCCGAGCAGCCCATCGCCGCCGACTCCTCCATCGACAAGCGGCTCGACCACCGCTTCCTCGACCTGCGGAACCCGGCGCACGCGCTCGTCTTCAAGGTGCAGACGACGTTCGAGCACGCCCTCCGGTCCTGGTGGGTGGAGCACGGCTACGTCGAGGTCCACACGCCGAAGCTGATGAGCAGCCCGTCGGAGTCGCGGGCCGAGCTCTTCCAGGTGCCGTACTTCGAGACCACGGCGTACCTCTCCCAGAGCCCCCAGCACTTCAAGCAGATGGCCCAGGCCGCCGGGTTCGGGAAGATCTTCGAGATCGCGGACGCGTTCCGGGCCGACCCGTCGTTCACCGCGCGCCACGCGACCGAGTTCACGAGCATCGACGCGGAGATCAGCTGGATCGACTCGCACGAGGACGTGATGGCGATGCACGAGGCCGTGCTCGTCGCGGGGTTCACGGCCGTCGTCGACCGGCATGGCGAGGACATCGAGCGCCTGCTCGGCATCACGGTCGAGGTCCCGACGGTGCCCTTCCCGCGGATCCCGCTGGCGGAGGCGCTCCGCATCGTGGCCGACCGCGGCTACGTGGTCCCCCGCGCGGACGGCGACCTGGACCCGGAGGGCGAGCGCCGCATCTCCGCGTACGTCAAGGAGGAGTTCGGGCACGACTTCGTGTTCGTCACCGACTACGCGACCGGCATCCGGCCCTTCTACCACATGCGGCACGCCGACGACCCGGCCCTCACGAAGAGCTACGACCTCGTCTACCGGGGCACCGAGATCTCCACCGGAGCGCAGCGCGAGCACCGGATCGACGTCCTGCTGGAGCAGGTCGCCGACAAGGGGCTCGACGCCGCCGAGCTGGAGTCCTACCTCGAGTTCTTCCGGTACGGGGTGCCGCCCCACGGCGGGTTCGGCATGGGGCTCGCCCGCGTGCTCATGCTCATGCTCGAGCGGTCCAGCATCCGCGAGACGACGTATCTCTTCCGGGGGCCGAACCGCCTGCGTCCGTGACCGGAGCCGCCTCCATGCGGCGCCGGACATGATTGCAACATGACTGAGCACGCCGGCGACACCGCTCCGACTCCACGCAGGGCGGCGGCGCTCTGGGCCGACGGATTCGGCGTCTTCGCCACCCGGTGCCTGCAGGTCGGCATCGTGCTCGCGGTCGCCGCCGCGATCGTGTGGGGCGGCCTGCAGCTGAGCACGGTCGTCGTCTCCGTGCTCATCGCGTTGATCCTCGCGTCCGCCTTCGACCCGCTCACGCGTCTGCTCGAGCGCGCGCACCTCCCGAGCAGCCTCGCGGCCATGGTGACCCTGCTGCTGGTGATCGGCGTGCTCGCCGGCGCGCTCACGCTCGTCGTGTTCGCCGTCGCGAACCAATGGTCGGACCTCACCGACGCCGTCGCGTCCGGCATCCAGCAGCTCGAGGACCTCCTCGCCGGCATCGGGATCACCGTGGACAGCAGCGGGATCCAGCAGGCGATCGACGCGGCCGGCTCCTACCTGACGAGCGCCTCGTTCGGTTCGACGGCGCTCTCCGGGCTGTCGACGCTCGGCAATCTCGCCACCGGCGTCGTGCTCGTGATCGTGGTCGTGTTCTTCTTCCTCCGCGACGGCCGTGCGATCTGGGCGTTCCTCATCCGTCCGCTGCGGGGCGAGCAGCGCGAGCGCGCCGGCCGCATCGGCACCGCGAGCACGAGGGTGCTCGGCAGCTACGCCCGCGGCACGGCCCTGGTCGCGCTCGTCGACGCCGTCTTCATCGGCGCCGGGCTGCTGATCTGCGGGGTGCCGCTCGCGCTGCCGCTGACCGTGCTCGTCTTCGTGACCGCGTTCATCCCGATCATCGGCGCGACCCTCGCCGGCGTCATCGCCGCGCTCGTCGCGCTCGTGTTCAACGGCTGGGTGATCGCGCTCGTCGTGGTGGGCATCGTGATCCTCGTCAACCAGCTGGAGGGGAACCTCCTGCAGCCGCTGATCATGGGGCGCTCCCTGCAGCTGCACCCGCTCGTGATCCTGCTGGCGCTGACCGCAGGCACGATCCTGGGCGGCATCGTCGGCGCGATCCTGTCGAGTCCGGCCGCCAGCGTCGTCTGGTCGGCGATGAAGGCCTGGAACCCGCCATCGGACGAGGCCGACCTGACCACCGAGGCGGTGGAGGCGTCCGGCCACGGCAGCTGACCAGAGGCGGACTCCCTCGGCGCGGTTCGTCCTCGCTCAGGCGTCGGCGGCGGCCAGCAGGTCCTCGCGCAGCCGCGCCGGGTCCACGCGCCAGCGGTCGTGGAGCGCGGTGCCGATCAGCACGACCGGGATGTCGTCGTGCCAGCGGACGTCGAGGTCGGCGTCGTCGAGGATCGAGCGCTCTTGCACGTCGACGGGCACGCCGTGCGCCGCGAGGTCGTCGACGACCCCGCTCACGACGGCCCTGGCCTCGTCGCAGAGGTGGCAGCCGGGCTTGCCGATCAAGGTGAGAGACGGAGTGAGCACCGCTCGAGGCTACCGACGCGCGTCCGGCTCACGCAGGTCGTCCGACCTACACTTGGGCGGCGATGACCGACGCGGCGCCCCCTTCCCGGCAACTGCCGGTCGCGGCCTTCTTCGACGTCGACAAGACCCTCGTCAACGGCGCGAGCCTGCTGTTCCTCGCGAGGGCGGCCCGATCGCTCGGCATCGTCTCCTGGCGTGACCTCGCGCGGTTCGGGCTCAAATCGGCGTCGTTCCGCAAGCACGGTGAGCAGCTCTCGGTGCTCGACCAGGTCCGCGACCGGGGCATGCGGCTGCTCGCCGGGCAGCGCGCCGACCGCCTCCACGCGCTCGCCGAAGAGGTCGTCAGCACGATGCAGCCGCGCATCTGGCCGGAGACGCGCGCCCTGCTCACCGCGCACCTCGAGGCCGGCCACGAGGTGCACCTGATCTCGGCCACGCCGGACTTCCTCGCGCAGGAGCTCGCCCGTTCCCTGGGCGCCACCACCGGCATCGGCAGCGGGCTCGAGATCGAGGACGGCGTGTTCACGGGCCGATTCACCGGGGGCACTATGCACGGCCCGGAGAAGGCGCGCGCCGCGCAGGCGCTCATGGCCGACCGCGGCTTCGCGCCGGCGGACTGCTACGCCTACAGCGACTCCAGCAACGACCTGCCGCTGCTGACGGCGGTCGGCACGCCGGTGGCGGTGAACCCGGACCACGGCCTCGCCAGGCACGCGCGGGAGGCCGGCTGGCGCATCTTGGAACTCGACCCGGCGAGCATCCGCGCGGAGCGCAAGCGGGTGCGGGCCGCGGCCCGCTCACGGGTCGACTAGGACCGGTCGACTCTACCTCCCACCCGGTGGGATGCTCGGCGGGTCGGAGATCCGGAGCTCACTTCTTGTTGCGGCGCTGGTGACGCGTCTTGCGCAGCAGCTTGCGGTGCTTCTTCTTCGCCATCCGCTTGCGGCGCTTCTTGATGACCGAGCCCATGGAGTCTCCTTGACGTTACGAGGCCAGCCCGCGCAGCCTCGAGGGGGCGCGGAAGAGCCCCGACAGTCTAGACCGAGCCCTGAACCCGCGCGGACCAGCGGTTCAGTGGCGCAGTCGGCCCACCACTGCTGCCGCCGTCGCACCGATGCGGACCGCCGCGTCGCGGGCCCGAGGGGTGAGCTGGCGCACCGGCGCCAGCCGGGCGAGCTCCTCCGTCTCCTCCGCCACCGGTTCACCGAGCGCGACGACCGGCCGCACGAACGCGCCCAACCATTCGGCGAGCGGTTCGAGGCTCGACGGCTCGAGGCGGTAGTAGCGGTGCTGCCCCTGCTCGCGGACCGAGACGATCGAGAACTCGCGCAGCGTCTTCAGGTGCTTCGACACGGTGGGCTGGCTCAGCCCGAGCTCGTTCACCAGCTGGCCGACGCTCGCCTCGCCGGAGCCCTCGGTGGCCTCCAGACGCGTCAGCAGCGCACGCAGCAGCTCGCGCCTCGTCGGGTCCGCGATGACGTCGAAGAGATCCGCCACGGCTCGAGCGTATGCGCTTCCAGGCCCGAGCACCATGCCTCGAAGCGCATGAAGCGCGCATGCGGCCTCCGGTGCCGGACGCCTACACTCGGCCACCACCTGGGAGGTGCAGGCGATGAGCGAAACCGACACGCAGCAAGCGATCGCACAGGCGGTCGGGCGGGTCAAGAACGTGCGGACGGTGCCCCTCGTCCGGCTCGCTCACGAGGACGCGACGGAGCGCGCCGTCGTGGTCGTGCGCGTCGGACTGCCGCCGCTCCTCCCCCTCACCGAGGTGGTGACGGTGATCGCGCATGTGCAGCTCACCGTGGCCCGGCTGGTGCCATCGGGCGCCGCGGTGCACGTCGAGCCCGACGTGGCAGCCGACGAGGCCACCCCGACCGAGGCGATCGTCATCCGCGCGATGGAGTGACCTCGGGCTCACCCCCGGGCCGACGCGCGAGGAAGAAGCTCCGGAGCAGGGCCGCGGACTCCTCCGCGCGCACCCCGGCCACCACCTCGATCCCGGAGGCGGGCCGGCGGTCGCGCAGGACGTCGATCACCGACCCCACCGCGCCCGCCTTCTCGTCCCAGGCGCCGAACACGAGGCGGCCGATCCGCGCCGCGAGGATCGCACCGGCGCACATGGTGCAGGGCTCGAGCGTGACGACGAGCGTCGCGCCGTCGAGCCGCCACCCGCCCGCGTGCGCCGCGGCGTCCCGGAGCGCGACCACCTCCGCGTGCGCGAGCGGATCCCCGTCGGCCTCGCGGAGGTTCCTCCCCCGGCCGAGGACCGTTCCGTCGGCGCGGAGCACGACCGCCCCCCCCGGCACGTCGCCCGTGGACGGCGCCAGGGCCGCCTCCTCGAGCGCTCGTCCCATCGCCTCGTGATCCGTGGTCATCACCGCTCCCGTCGCCGCCGATAGCCTTCCAGCCATGCGCGTGCACGTCGCCGACCACCCGCTCGTCACGCACAAGCTGACGGTGCTCCGCGATCGGACGACGCCGTCGCCCACGTTCCGGGCGCTGGCGGAGGAGCTGGTCACCCTGCTCGCGTACGAGGCGACCCGGTCGGTGCGCACCACCCGCGTGGAGGTGGAGACGCCCGTGTCGGTCACGGAGGGCCTGGCGCTCAGCACCCCGCTGCCGCTCGTCGTGCCGATCCTCCGCGCGGGCCTCGGGATGCTCGAGGGGATGGTCAAGCTCATCCCGACCGCGGAGGTCGGCTTCCTCGGCATGGTCAGGAACGAGGAGACGCTCGAGCCGACCGTGTATGCGGAGCGGCTGCCTGCGGATCTCGAGGCGCGCCAGTGCTTCGTGCTCGACCCGATGCTCGCGACCGGCGGGAGCCTGCTCGCGGCCATCGACTACCTGTTCGACCGCGGCGCCCGGGACGTCACGGCGATCTTCCTCATCGCCGCGCCGGAGGGGCTGGCCGCGGTGGAGCGCGCGACCGAGGGGCGCGACGTCACGATCGTGCTGGGCGCCCTGGACGAGCGGCTGAACGAGCGCGGCTACATCGTGCCCGGCCTCGGCGACGCCGGGGACCGCCTGTACGGCACCGTCGGGGACTGAGACGCCGTCGCGCTCGGTTGACACGCCGGGCCCGGGCCGCCAAGATGCCACCCATGTCCTCCCTGCGCTGCACGACCGCCGTTCCGGCCCGTCAGGCTCCGCAGTCGATGATGTGCGGCCTCGCCGGCCGCCGAATGTGTCGCTGAACCTCCGGTAGACGTCCGCCCGGCACCCGCCCGGGCCCTGCGCGCCGCTGTGCGCGCTCCTCCCGCAGTTTCAGCTCTCGGCCCGTCGTCGGGCCGGCCACATGCAAGGACCTCACGAATCCCATGTCCCTCGCGACCGTCTCCTCCCTCCCCACAACCGCCGCCTCCGAGCGGCCCGCGCTGCGCCTCGTGCCGGACGGCAGCGAAGCCCGCGGCTTCGCCCTCTACGTCGGCCTCGACGAGGCGAAGGCCCGCGCGGCCGGCGTCGACCTCGCCGCGCTCGTCGACGCGCTGCGGACCCTCACCGCCGAACTCGTGCCGACGGCGGAGACGTACGCCGCCGTGGCGCTCGCCCCGGCCGGGCTCGGCGGCCGCGACGTCGACATCGTGCGTCGAGCGCTCGCGGACCGCGCTCCCGCGGGGACCCCGCAGACCCGCACGGAGCAGCGGCGGACCGGGCTGACGCTCGATCTCGCGCGCAAGAAGCTGCGGATCGACGGCGAGACCGCTCCCCTCACCTACCGGGAGTTCGAGCTCCTGCAGTTCCTCGTGCTCCGCGAGGGGCGCACGGTGTCGCGGACCGAGATCATCGGCGCGCTCTGGTCGGACGGCGACGAGCAGGAGGTGCCGAACGAGCGCACCATCGACGTGCACGTCCGGCGGCTCCGGGCGAAGCTCGGCGACTACGGCGAGATCGTGCGCACGGTCCGCGGCGGGGGATACCGGTTCGACCGGCACGCCGACGTCGTGATCCGGTACGGCGAGGCACCGAGCCCCGATCGGTTCTGAGGCCGCCGCGGCGGCGGCCGCCCCTCCTGCCCTCCCCGGTGACATCCGCCCTCCGGCGCCGGAGGACGGATGTCGCTCAGCGGGCACGAGGGTGCGCGGGCGCGCGGCCGGGCCGTTCGGGCCGGTCGTCCGACGACGCGCCGAGGGGGACGATGCGTCGACGCCGCACCCATGGGATTGCGAGGATGCTCTCAGGATCTCCAGGGCCACGACACGCCGTGAGCGGTAGCGCACCGTTACCTGACCGTTATACGGTCTTCCCGCGTCGAACGTTTGCTGTGGCGGACGGCGTGTGTGATTGCAGGACACTCGTGGTGCAAGGGATGAGGGCCGGTCGCCGCCTCTGCGACCGGCCCTTCTTGCTGCCCGGAACGGTCGCAGCCGACCGAAGCCGACCGGCGTCGCACGCCTGATGCCCCCGGTGGGCGGCACCGGGGGCATCAGGATGGGTCGGGGAGCTCCGGGAGGGCCCGGAGCCGTGCGCCCCCGATCCTCGCGGATCCCGCTCGGCCGTGGGGCCCTGGGCGGGGGCCCCGATCGGGGAGGCCGCGCGGTGCTCCGATCGGTCGCGCCCTGGGTGCGGCGCGTGCCGGGAGTGTAGGCAGACCCGTCGGCGTGCGCCCGGCGTTTGTCCCCCGGCCCGGGCGGACCACGGCGCGCTTTGTCCCCCGTCGAACGGCTCGCCGCCCGGGATGTCCCGGGCAACGGCGGCGCGGGATCCCCTCGGGCACGCGGGCGCACCGACGCCTGAGGACGCCCCATCCGCTCGAAGCGGCTCGCAGCCGCCGCCGATACGGTCGCGCCATGACCGACCGCTCCGCACCGGCCGTCGTGTGGGTGCGCGACGACCTCCGCGTCGCCGACAACCCGGCGCTGCGCGAGGCCGTCGACTCCGGCCGGCCCGTCCTCCCCGTCTACGTGCTCGACGATTCCGGCGGCACCGCTCGCCCCCTCGGGGGCGCGAGCCGGTGGTGGCTGCACCACAGCCTCGCCGGGCTCGACGCGTCGCTCCGCAAGCGCGGATCACGCCTCGTCCTGCGTCACGGCGACGCCGGGCACGAGATCGCGACCGTGCTCCGGCAGACCGGCGCCGGCCTGCTCACCTTCAACCGCAGAGTCGCCCACGGCGAGCGCGAGGAGGACGACCGCGTACGCAGGGCGGCGGAGGCCGCGGGCGTCGTCGTCTCCGACCACCTCGGATCCCTCCTCCACGAGCCCGGCGAGGTCCTGAACGGCAGCGGCGAGCGCTTCGCGGTCTTCACCCCCTTCTTCACGGCCCTCACCCGGCGCGGCGCTCCCCGCGAGCCGCTGCCCGCGCCGGCCTCGATCGACGGCTGGACCGGACGCGTCCACAGCGAGGACCTCGATGCGCTGCACCTCCTCCCGGAGGGCCCCGACTGGTCGAGCGGCCTCGCGGAGGCCTGGACCCCTGGTGAGAAGGGCGCGCACCGGCGCCTCGAGGACTTCGTCCACCACCGGCTCCCCCGGTACGCCGCGCAGCGGGACCGGCCGGCCGCGGAGGCGAGCTCGCGACTCTCCCCGCATCTCCGATTCGGCGAGCTCAGCCCCTACCAGGTGTGGCACCGCGTGCACGCGGCCGAGGCGCCTGCCGAGGTGAGGACCAAGTTCCTGACCGAGCTCGGCTGGCGCGAGTTCGACTACGACCTCCTGGACACCCATCCCGACCTCGACACCGTGAACGTGCACCGCGACTTCGACGCGTTCCCGTGGGACGACGTGGACCCGCGCCGGCTCGAGGCGTGGCAGCGCGGTCGGACGGGGATCCCGCTCGTCGACGCGGGGATGCGCCAGCTCTGGACGACGGGCTGGATGCACAACCGCGTCCGGATGGTGGTCGCATCGTTCCTCATCAAGAACCTCCGGTACGACTGGCGCCTCGGCGAGCAGTGGTTCTGGGACACGCTCGTCGACGCCGACCCCGCGAACAACGCGGCCCAGTGGCAGTGGGTCGCCGGATCGGGCGCGGACGCCGCACCGTTCTTCCGGGTCTTCAATCCCGTGCTGCAGGCGCAGAAGTTCGATCCGGAGGGCGAGTACCTCGCCGAATGGGTCCCGGAGCTCCGCGACCTCGCCCCGAAGGCACGACACGAGCCGTGGAGCGCGCAGGGCGGCGCGCCCGGCTACCCTGAGCCGATCGTCGATCTCGGCGCGTCCCGCAAGGCGGCGCTGGACGCCTACCAGCGGATGCGCGACTGACGCTCCGCGTGTCCTCCCGGAGCGCACAGGCGCGGGGCGAAGCCGGTGCGCCTGCCGGTCGTCCCGGGAACGCATGCCTACAGTGCCTCCGATCAGGTCACGATCCGGCGCCCCCGCCCGGACCCGGCCGCATGAAGGAGAGCCCCCGTTGCAGAACGACATCCGCGCCGCGGCCCGTCACGCCGTCGGTCGCACGAGGTCGATCTGGGGCGGCATCGGCCGCACGATCCTGGTCATGGTGGCGGTCTTCGCGATCAGCTCCATGTCGGTGGCCGCGTACGGGGTCTGGCACCTGAGCTCGAAGTTCAGCTCGAACGCGGTCTCCCTGGGCAAGGGCAACGCGGTGCCGAGCGTCACGGCGCTCGACGGCGCGTTCAACGTGCTGCTGGTCGGCGCGGACAACTCCCCGAACCAGAAGGGCTTCGGGGCCGCCCGCCAAGGGACCCTGAACGACGTCAACATCCTGATCCACGTGTCCGCGGATCACTCCCGCGCGACGGTCGTGAGCATCCCCCGCGACCTGATCATCGCCCACCCGCAGTGCACGGACCCGAAGACCGGGCAGGTGTACTCCGCGATGTCCGCGCAGCCCGTGAACGTCGCCTACTCGCGCGGCGGCCTCAGCTGCGTGGTGGGCACGATCGAGTCGCTGACCGGCCTCACGATCCCCTACGCCGCGCTGTTCACGTTCGAGGGCACGGTGAAGATGGCGGACGCGGTCGGCGGGGTGCCGGTCTGCGTCAACAAGGCGATCGACGACCCGGACTCGGGCCTCAAGCTGAACAAGGGCGTGACGGTCGTCAAGGGCCGGATGGCGCTCGCCTACCTCCGCAGCCGGCACGGCGTCGGCGACGGCAGCGACCTCTCGCGCATCGCCTCCCAGCAGGCCTACATGTCCTCGCTCATGCGGAAGATGACCTCGACGGGCACGCTCGCCGACCCCACCAAGCTCTACGGCCTCGCGAGCGCTGCGGCCGACAGCATCACCCTGTCGCAGTCGCTCGCGAGCGCGGACACGATGGTGCGGATGGCGGTCGCGGTGAAGTCGGTCGGGCTGAACCACATGGTGTTCGTGCAGTACCCGACCGGCGCCGACCCGCTGAACCCCAACAAGGTGGTGCCGAACACCGCGCTCGCGACGGCCCTGATCGACCGTGTCGAGCGGGACCAGCCGATCGGCCTCGACAAGAACGCGCTGGGGCTCAGCACGAAGCTCGAGCACGCGAAGTCGAGCTCCTCCTCCGGCACCCCGACGACCACCGCGTCGAAGAAGGCGCCGACGGCTTCGCCCTCGCCGAGCGCGAGCTCCGACGTCGTCGCGGGCCTCCGCGGACAGACCGCGGCGCAGCAGACCTGCTCGCTCGCCTACGGCAGCTGATCGCCAAAGGCGCCGGAGGTGACCGCCGCCAGCACCCGATCGGGGTCGAGCGCCGACATGCACCTGGGCTCGTGATCGGCGGCCAGCGGGCAGCGGGCGGTCCACCAGCACTCCTGCTCGGTGATCGCGGTCGGGGTGCGCACCTCGCAACCCGGATATCCCTGCAGGTCGACCGCACCGGGCCCCCGGTAGCCGTAGCGGCCCGCGACCGTCGGGCCGAACAGCCCGACGACGGGCAGGCCCGACGCGGCGGCGAGCCGAACGGGGCCCGTATCGCCGCCCACCGCGCGGCCGCCTCGCAGGGCGGCCGCCGCAGCGAGGCCCGCGAGGGCGCGCAGGCCGAGCGGCGGGACCGGGACGGCGCCCGCCGCAGCGAGATCCGCCCGCTGCTCCGGCGACTCGGACACCGCGAGCGGCACGGCCCCCGCCACCAGGAGCCCGGCCACGAGCCGTGTCCACGCCGTCATCGGCCACCGCTTCACGCGCATGCCCGAGTCGGGGAAGAGCAGCACCGGCCTGTCGGTGGTGAGCTGATCGAGCAGTCGTCCGCCGGCTGCGAGCTCATCGCCCCGCAGCCGGATCCTCGGGAGCACGCTCGCGAACACGGGGTCGACGACCCCCTCCTCCACGAGGATGCGCAGCATCCGGAGGTCGACGAGCTCGTCGGCGGGTGGTGAGCGCCAGAGATCCGTGATCGCCCGGGTCGCGGTGCGCTCGAGGAGGTCCGGCAGGCCGTGCTGACGGTTCGTCGTGACCGCGAGGTCGGGGCGGAGGCGCTCGAGCACGGGTCGCGCCGTCCCGATCACGGCGTCGGCGTCGCGCCCGTGCACCGGGACGACGCGGTGCAGCCGATCGTCCCCCGCGAGCAGCTCGTGCCACGGCGCCGTGGTGACCACCGTCGTCTCCGCGCCGGGGTGCGACCGCAGGAGCGCATCGAGGATCGGCAGCGCGAGCAGGAGGTCGCCGAGCCCGCCCATGGTGTCGACGAGGACGATGCGCATCAGCGCGCTCCGGCGTACGCGGCGAGGTGCCGCTCGGCGATCGTCGCCCAGTCGTGCGCCTCCGCCCATCGGCGCCCTCGCTCGCCGACGGCGTGCGCGAGCGCCGGGTCGTCGAGCACCCGCCGGACCCCGGCGGCCAGCGCGGGGCCGTTCCGAACCTCCGGCACGACCACGACCCGGTCGCCGTCGACGAGCTCCGGCTCGGACTCGTCCGCGGTGGTCACCACGGTCGGCAGCCCGTGGGCGAGGAGGGTGAGCAAGGAGCCGCTCTTCGCCGTGACGCCGCCCGTGAACGGCAGCACCCCGACGTCGGCGGCCAGGAGCAGCCTGGACACCTCGGCAGGCTCCTGGAAGCCGGTGATGCGCATGCGCTCGCCGACGCCCGCAGCCTCGATCTGCCCGCGCAGCTCGGCCTCGAACGCGACGGCCTCCTGCGCCGGCAGCGCGAGCGACTCGAAGCCGCCGATCACCAGCGCGCTCACCTCACGCCCCTCGTCCCGCAGCGCCGCGACGGCCTCGGCCAGGTAGCGGACGCCCTTGACCGGGTGTACGAAGCCGAAGAAGGCCAGCACCGCCGCGTCCTCGGAGACGCCGAGATCGGCACGGACCGCGCGCCGGGCCTGATCGCGCACGATCCCGGGCGCGACGCTGACGTTGGCGCCGATCGGCACCACCTCCACGGGCACCCGCGGTCCGAAGCGCTCCCGCAGGGCGGCCGCGTGCCCCGCGTTCGTGGTGATGACGCGCCCGCTGCGCGGCACGAGCAGCGCCGTCTCGCGGTCGCCGGCCCGCAGTCGCTCCAGCCGGCGCCACAGCGGGGCCGGGAGGAGGCGTTCCCAGCGCCACCAGCCGTACTCGTGGAGGGTCGTCACCAACCGCGTTCGCGCGATCGCGAGCGGGAGGGCGCCCACGCCGATGCGGAAGCGGTACATCGAGGGCGCGAACTGGACGTGCACCACATCGGCCGGGCGGGCCGCGACGACGGCGCGCAGGAGCGCGGCGGCACCCCAGCGCTCGCCGACCGACCTCGCGCCCCGCACGTCCGACGGCGCACCGATGTGCAGCAGGCGCACCTGTGCGCCGCGCTCGCGCAGGGCCGCAGCCAGGCGCACCACGTAATCGCCGACCCCGTCCCGCGCCGGATCGAGCCGTCCGCAGACGAGCAGGACGCGGGGCGTGCCCGACCTAGCGGCCGCCAGCGGAGTCCGCCTCGCCGGCGAGCGCGCCGGAGGCGGCCGGCGGCGTCGCATCGTCACCCAAGGAGTCGCCGCTCCCGTCGAGCGAATCGCCGGCGGGCGCGTCCGCGGGGATCGCCGCATCCAGACGCCCGCCTCCAGGCGCGACGCCGGCCGCGGACGCGTCGTGCTCGTCCTGCCCGGGAACGTGGGACTGCACCCCGGGTGCACCGGTCACGGTCTCCGCATCGCTCATGCCCGCGACGGTACGGACCTCGGCTCCGGATCGCCGGGGAGCGGTCAGCGAGGCTCCAGAACGAACACCGGGATCTCCCTGTCAGTCCGCTGCTCGTACTCCGCGTAGTCGGGCCACACCGCGACGGCGCGCTCCCACCACTCGGCACGCTCGTCGCCGGAGAGGACCCGCGCGTCGTAGTCGCGCTTCTCCGCCCCGTCCTGCAGCTCGACATGGGGATGGGCCAGGAGGTTCCAGTACCAGACCGGATGCTCGGGCGCGCCGCCCTTCGAGGCCACGACGGCGTACCGGCCGTCGTGCTCGACCCGCATGAGCGCGGTCTTCCTGAGCTTGCCGGACTTGGCGCCCACCGAGGTCAGCACGATGATCGGCACGCCGCGCATCGTGTTCGCCTCGGCACCGCCGCTCGCCTCGAAGCGCTCGGCCTGCTCCCTCGCCCAGGTGTCGGTGCTGGGCGCGTACTCCCCGGTCAACGGCATGCCCCCATCCTGCTCGGTCAGCCTGCGCGCAAGGCGAACGGGTACGAAGGCCGTATGGCTACCACGCAGACCTTCCCCGCCTGGCTCGCCGAGCAGGAGTACCGCGGCGACGACATCGGCGAGTTCGCCAAGGAGGTCGCGCACCTCACCGACTTCCCCGACTCCGGCGGCAAGGCGATCTACGACGGCTACTTCGAGACCGCCCTGCCCGCGCAGCGAGAGACCTACGAGCGCGCCTGGTCGGAGTACGGCGCCTCCCCGGAGCCGTCGCGGGAGTGAGCCGCAGCGTCACCTCCTTGCATCAGGTATGTATATAACCCGGTGATATACTTTCGGGCGTGACCGACGAGCCCGCTGCCGACCTGGCCGCGCTCGGGCGTGCGTTCGAGGAGATCGTCACGTGGCTGCGCCGCACGCGGACCGCCACCGACATCTCCGTGACCGCGCTCAGCCTCCTCGACCGCCTCGACGTCGGGGGCGACCATCGCGTGACCGACCTCGCCGCGCTCGAGGGCATCACCCAGCCGGCGACGACGGGGCTCGTGAACCGGCTCGAGGCACGGGGCTGGGCGGCGAGGAGCGCCGACCCGAGCGACGGCCGCGCGAGCCTCGTCACGATCACCGACGCCGGTCGGGCACGGCTGCGCGAGCACCGCGAGGACCGCTCCCGCCGCATCGCCGAGCGGCTGGCGTCGCTCGACGCCGCGGACCAGGCCGCGCTGCTCGCCGCGCTGCCCGCCCTCCGGCACCTCACCACCGCGCCCGCCGCGCGGCCCACCACCTGATCCGAGGACACCCGTGCACGAAGCACCCACCCAATCCCCATTCCGCCAGCCGCGCGCCGTCTGGGCCGTCGCCTTCGCCTGCGTCGTCTCCTTCATGGGCATCGGGCTCGTGGACCCGATCCTGAAGAGCCTGGCCGGGCAGCTCCACGCGACCCCGACGCAGGTCGAGCTGCTCTTCACGAGCTACCTCGTGATCACCGCCGTCGCGATGCTCGTCACCGGCTGGGTGTCCAGCAGGCTCGGCGCGAAGCGCACCCTGATTGCCGGGCTGGTGATCATCGTCGTGTTCGCCGGCCTCGCGGGGATGTCGAACTCGATCGGCGGGATCGTCGGGTTCCGCGCCGGCTGGGGGCTCGGCAACGCGCTGTTCATCGCCACGAGCCTCGCGACGATCGTGGCCTCCGCCTCCGGCGGCTTCGCGGGCGCGATCATCCTGTACGAGGCCGCGCTCGGCGTCGGCATCGCGCTCGGCCCCGTGGTCGGCGGCCTCCTCGGCAGCATCAGCTGGCGCGGCCCGTTCTTCGGAGTCAGCGCGCTCATGTTCATCGCGCTCGTCGCGACCGTCTTCCTGCTGCCGAAGACCCCGGCGCCCGCGCGCAAGCAGCGCCTCTCCGAGCCGCTCGCGGCACTGAAGCACCGCTCGCTCGCGACCACGAGCGTCGTCGGGCTGCTCTACAACTGGAGCTTCTTCACGCTGCTCGGCTACTCGCCGTTCCTCATGGGAATCGAGAACCCGATCCTCCTCGGGGCCGTCTTCTGCGGCTGGGGCGTGCTCGTCGCCCTGTTCTCGGTGGTCGTGGCGCCGCGCGTGCAGCGCCGCATCGGCACCGCGAAGACGCTCTACGCGACGTTCGCCCTGTTCGCGCTCGACCTCGTGATCATCGGGATCTTCTCCACGGTGCCGGCCGTCGTGATCGTCGGCGTGATCGTCGCCGGCGCGTTCATCGGGACGAACAACACCCTGGTCACCACCGCGGTCATGAGCATCGCGCCTGTCGAGCGCCCGGTCGCCTCCGCCACCTACGGCTTCGTCCGGTTCATCGGCGGCGGCCTCGCCCCGTTCGTCGCGGGCCTGATCGTCGAGGCCTGGGACCCGCAGGCCCACCTGCCGTTCTTCATCGCGGCCGTGACGGTCGCCGTGGCGGCGGTCGTGCTGAGCACCGTGCGGCACTCCCTGGCGGCGGCGGACCGCGGCGAGATCGCGCAGCCGGAGCCGACGGCCCTCGATGGCGTCGAGGGGCGCGTCCCGGTCGTCGGTGGGCTCGCGGTCGGCCACGCCGACGGACCCCGTTGCCGGGCGCCTTCCGACAACCCCG
>NZ_JBQCGC010000070.1:0-28158 GCF_051956055.1 Amnibacterium sp. | reverse complement strand
CGGTGCGCGTCCGCGACGCGGCTGTCGTCCTCGTGGTCGTGGGTCTCCTCCTGTCCGACCCCCGACGCGTACCGGTGGTACAGCGTGTAGAAGCCGGTCGCCACCGCGATCACGACGGCGGCGACGGTGAGCGCGTCGAGGAACGCGGACAGCACCGCGGCCGCGCCCGTGAAGGTCAGGGACAGGAGGAGCTTCGAGCGGATCCCGACCACGAGCTTCGTGAACACGACGAGCAGGAGGTCCCGCATGAAGAAGATCCCCGCGACCATGAACACGAGGAGGAGGAGCACGGAGAGGTTCGCCCGCGTCTCGTTCCACACCGACCCGGGCGTCGTCATCCCGAGCGCGAGCGCCTCGATCGCGAGCAGGCCGCCCGGCTGGAGGGGGTAGCAGCGCAGCGCCATGGCGAGCGTCACGATGAACTCGAGCACGAGCAGCCAGCCGGCGACGAACGGGCCGGCCAGCAGCAGCACGAACGGGTTCGCCGCGAGGAACGCGACGACGGTGATCTTGTACCAGCGGGGCGACGCGCCGAGGAAGTTGCGGCCGAGCGCGACGGCGATCGCGCGTGGTCCGATGGCAGGGGGCAGGGTCTGCACCATGAGGGGTCCTGTCGTCACGTGAACGACCGAAGTCGTGCCGACCAGGCTTCCCGGCTCCCCTTGCATCGAGCCTAGGCCACGCCGCCCTCGGGCAGGGCGCGCCTCCTACGATCGATGCCATGCACGGCGGGCGCGGACGGTGAGCGAGACCGAGACCTTCGCCTTCATCGTGCTCGTCGCGGCGCTCGCGCTGGTCGCCGCGATCGCGGTGAACGCCCTCGGCAGCCGCATCCGCGTGCCGGCACCCGCGCTCTTCCTCGTCGCCGCGGCCGCGATCTCGAACCTCTACCCCGAGCTCGGGCGGATCTCCCTCGTCGTCGACGAGCGCATCGTCACGGTGTGCCTGATCCTCATCCTCTTCGACGGCGGGATGCACATCGGGTGGAAGCGGTTCCGCTCCACCGCCGGCCCGATCACCTTCGTCGGCGCGGTCGGCACCGCGCTCACCGCAGCGGCCGTCGCGCTCGTCGCGCACCTCCTGCTCGGGTTCGACTGGCAGGCCGCGCTGCTGCTCGGCGCGGCGCTCTCGCCGACGGATCCGGCGGTCGTGTTCGCCGTGCTCGGGCGCAAGGAGGTGGAGGGGCGCAGCGGCACCCTGCTGGAGGGGGAGTCGGGCTTCAACGACCCCGTCGGCATCGCGCTCCTCGGCGTGCTGCTCGCCGCGGGCACCGGGGCCGGCGCGGTCGTGGGCGGCGTCGGCGAGTTCCTCCTGCAGATGGTGGTCGGCATCGCGGTCGGGGCCGGCGGGGGACTGCTGCTCGGCTGGCTGCAGCGCCGCGTGCGCCTCCCGAACGAGGCCCTCTACCCGCTGCGGACGATCGCGTTCGCGGCGCTGATCTACGGGGCCGCGACGCTGCTCCACGGCTCCGGCTACCTCGCGGTGTTCCTCGCGGGCATCCTCGTCGGCGACAACCGGGCGCCGTACGAGCTGGAGGTGCGGCGCTTCGCGAGCGGGCTCTCGAGCCTCGCCGAGATCATCGCGTTCACGGTGCTCGGGTTGTCGGTGTCCCTGACGGACGTGATCCAGCCCGCCGTCTGGATCCCCGGCGTGGTGCTCGCCGTGCTGCTCATCCTCGTCATCCGACCCGTGCTGGTCGGGCCGCTGCTGCTGCCCATCCGACTCGCGTGGGGGGAGCGGGGGTTCGTGCTGTTCGCGGGGCTGAAGGGCGCCGTGCCGATCCTGCTCGGCATCCTGATCCGGGACGCGGACGTGCCCGGGGCAGCGCGGCTGGCCGCGATCATCTTCGTGGTGGTGATCATCTCGGTGGTCGTGCAGGGCGGCCTCATCCCGCCGGTCGCCGGCTGGCTGAAGGTGCCCATGCAGGACGTCGAGCAGGAGCCCTACGTCGCGGGGCTCCGATTCCGCGAGGAGCCCGCCGACCTCCAGCGCTTCGTCGTCGCGTCCGGCTCGCCCGCGGAGGGCGCGACCATCGCGGACCTGTCGCTCGGGGAGCACGGTTGGATCAGCCTCGTCCGCAGGGACGGCGCCTCCGTGCCCCTCCGGGGCGGCACCCGGCTGGCGGCCGGCGACGAGGTGCTCGCGTTCGCGGAACCGGACCTCGACGCCGCGGACCTGTTCCGGAGGGCCTGACCGGCCGGGCCGGCTGCGGAGGGGCCGCGGTCAGCCGAGCCGGAGGTGGAGCGTCTGCAGCGCCGGCTCCCGCACGGGCGTCATCCGGATCTCGCACCGGATCCGGCCCCGCGTGCCGTCGACGGTCCACGTGAGGTGCGCGGGCGAATCGCTCCTGGGGGCGCAGGCGGTGAGCGGCGCGATCGGCGCGTCCGGCGCCAGGCCGACCCGTTCGCGGAGTCGATCCGCGTGCGCCCGGCGCAGCGCGAACGACTCGTCGAGCGCGAGGTTGTCCGCGGCGATCGACCCGAGCCCGGCGTCGTCCGAGGAACGCAGGAACCGCTCGACCACCTCGCGTGCCGCTGCGGTCTCGGGCCAGAGGCGCGGTGCGGCCTCCTGGTCCTCCGCGCCGTCGAGCAGCAGCTTCAGGGCCTGCGTCGCGGGCAGCGTCGCACCGCTGTACCGCGCGTTCTCGAGCACGACGACGCCGATGCCGCTCTCGGCATGCCAGCGCATGTTCGCGCCGAACCCCGGGTACCCGCCGGAGTGGCTGATCACGCGACCGTGCCGCGGGTCCTCCTCCACGACGAGCCCGAGGCCGTAGGAGGTGGTCGGCGAACCCGGCACGGCAGCGCGCGGCTCCTGCATCGCGCGGCGTCGCGCCGCCGGGAGCACGGCGTCGTCGGCGCCGTCGCGCCATGCGGCGGCGAGCCACGTCGCCCAGGTCGCGAGCGCCGTCGGCGTCGCGATGACGCCGCCGAGCGCGGAGAACGCGCCGGGCTCCGCCCACGGCTGCTCGACCCACTCGCCGTCCACCCGCGCGTAGCCGGGGACGACGCGCGCGTCGACCGAGCGGTCGTACGCGAGCCCGGTGAGCCCGAGCGGCTCGATGAGGCGTTCGGTGACGAGCTGCGGGTAGGGCGTGCCGGTCACGCGCTCGAGCACCCGGCCGAGGATCGCGTAGGCGAAGCTCGAGTACTCGTACCGCTCGCCCGGCTCGGTCACGACGCGGACGCCGTCGGCGACGAGCCGATCGAATGCCGCGGCCGGCATGGACTCCTGGCGGTCGGCCCAGGGATCGTCGATCGGGATGCCGCCCGTCATGGACGCCAGCTCGCCGAGGGTGGGCGCGCGGGAGGCGCCGAGCACGGTCGCGTCGAGCACGTCAGTCAGCGGGGTGTCGAGCGAGAGCGCGCCCTCCTCGACCAGCGTGAGCAGCGTCGCCGCGGTGAAGCTCTTCGTGCAGGACGCGACGCGGAACGCGGAGCGCGTGTCGACGCCGTCCCCGGCGGCCCCGGCGGCCACCACCCCCTCCGGGCCCAGCACCGCCCAGGCCGAAGCGGGCGCCCTGCCGTCCCGCACGCGGGCGGCCGCGAGCTCCTCGAGCGCCGGCGCGGCGAGTGGGAGGCGGTCGGTGCGGTACGGCACGGTCCGATCCTCGCATCGGCGCGCCAGGATGGCCGGGTGGCGGACCGCGAACCCGACGTCGAGCTCCGGGCGGCGCAGCTCAAGGAGCGCGTCTACATCACCTTCACCGCCCTCGCGGTGGTGCTCGCGCTGCGCGCCGACGTCGATCGGCTGACGCCCGGTCGCGCGGCGAGCACGCTCGCGGTCGCGGTGGTCGGCACGCTGCTGGCGGTGTTCCTCGCGGACGTCGTCGCGCACATCACGGTGCACCGCGCGCTGCCGGACGCGCACGAGCTGCGGCACATGCTCATCGTCGTGCTCGGTGCCGCGGAGACGCTCGTGCTGCCGGTCGTGCTCATCGGGCTGGCGGCGGTGGGGGTGCTCACCCTCGACGCAGCGCTGCTCTCGTCGGTCGTCGTGCTCGTGCTCACGCTGGTCGCGGTCGGCTGGCTCGCGGTCAGACGGCTGCCCCTCCGGCCCCTGCAGCGGGGCATCGTGCTGCTCGCCGAGTTCGCGCTCGGACTCGCCGTCGTCGGGCTCGAGCTGCTCGCGCACTGACGCGGTCAGGGCGTCCCGCGCCGCACGATCGCGTAGGCGGAGACGACGCCGGAGCCCGGGTGCAGCACGACCCGCACCTGGGGAGGCCTGGTCGCCGAGGTGATCCCGAGCCAGGACGTCGTCGGCGGCCCCGAGCAGTCCGCGGTGCCGGACAGCCCGAGCGCCGCGCCGTCGCCCGAGACGAGCCGCCACGTCATCGTGCTGCCGTCCGCCCCCCAGCAGCCGACGTCGACCGCGAGCGCGCCGCTGCGGGGCATCGCGCCCGTGCCCTCCCGGACGGTCCCGCCGCTCAGCACCGACCGGACCACCTCGTCCGCGGCGACGGTCGGCGTGACGAGCGGGGTGATCGTGGGCGTGGCGGCGGGCTCTTGGGAGGTGCTGCGGACGGCCGGGCGCGACGAGCACCCGGTCACCAGGGCGCCGACCGCGGCGAGGGTCGCGAGGAGGCGCAGCGCACGACTGGACACCCCGGCATTCTCGGTGTCCCGCCCGAACGGCGGCGTGGAGGCGGCGGTGGCGGACGGCCGCCTATCGTGGTCGGCCGTGCCCGTCGTCGTCCGACCCCTCGAAGCGTTCGATCTCCCCGCGGTCCTCGCGATGAACAACGCGGCCGTGCCCGCGGTGCCGCCTGCGACCCTCCACGAGCTGGGGGAGCTCGTCACCGTCGCGAGCCTCGCGGTGGTCGCCGAGACGGAGCCCGGTCACCCCACCGGCTTCCTCCTGGCCATGGATCCGGGCGTGGACTACGCGAGCGAGAACTACCGCTGGTTCGCGGCCCGCGGGGACTCCTTCGTCTACGTCGACCGGATCGTCGTCGCCGACGGGCGGCGCGGCGGCGGCATCGGCCGCGCGCTCTACGACGCGGCGTTCGCCCGGGCCCGCGAGTTCGGGCGCGCGGAGGTGGACTGCGAGGTCAACGTGCGGCCGGAGAACCCGGCGTCGCTCGCCTTCCACGCCCGCCTCGGGTTCGAGAAGCTCGGCGAGCAGGAGACCAAGGGCGGCGCGTACCGTGTCGCCCTCCTCGCCGCCCCCGTCGCGTGAAGGTGTTCCTCGATCCGGGGATGCGCGCAGACCCCCGGATCGAGGAACACCTTCCGGCGCGGGAATGCGGGCTCGTCCGGGCGGCTTGGGGATCTCGATGAGTGCAGAACCTGTCATCAGCCGCCGCGACGTGGGGCTGCGATCCGAGCGCGGTCCGATCCTCCTGGCGCTCATGCTCTCCACCGGGCTGATCGCGATCGACTCCACGATCCTCGCCACCGCCGTGCCGTCGATCGTGCAGGACCTGGGCGGCTTCTCGGCCTTCCCGTGGCTCTTCTCCGTGTACCTGCTCGCGCAGGCGGTGTCCGTGCCGATCTACGCGAAGCTCGTCGACACGGTCGGGCGCAAGCCGCTCCTGCTCTACGGGATCGGGATGTTCCTGCTCGGGTCGATCCTCTGCGGCTTCGCGCCGTCGATGCTCCTGCTGATCGTCTTCCGCGCCGTGCAGGGGCTCGGCGCCGGCGCGATCATGCCGACCTCGATCACCGTCGCGGGCGACATCTACACGGTCGCCGAGCGCGCGAAGGCGCAGGGCTACCTCGCCAGCGTCTGGGCGATCTCGTCCGTCGTCGGGCCGACCCTCGGGGGCGTCTTCTCCCAGTTCGTCTCCTGGCGGTGGATCTTCTTCGTGAACATCCCGCTCTGCATCGCCGCCGCGCTGCTCGTGCGGCGCTACCACGAGACCCGTGCCCGGGCCTCCCATCGCGTGGACGTACCGGGCGCCGTGCTCCTCACGGCCGGCCTGACGGCGCTGCTGCTCGGGCTGCTGCAGGGCGGGGAGGCGTGGCCGTGGGCCTCCGTGCCCGGGATCGGGCTGCCCGCGCTCGCGGTCGTGCTGCTCGGCGCGTTCGTGGTCGTCGAGCGACGGGCCGCCGAGCCGGTGCTGCCGCTCTGGGTGTTCTCCCGCCGCCTCCTGCTCACCACCGGGCTCATCAGCGCGGGGGTCGGCGCGCTGCTGCTCGGGCTGACCTCGTACGTGCCGAACTTCCTCGAGTCGGTCGGCCGTGCGACGCCGCTCGAGTCCGGGCTGGCGCTCGCCCTGCTCACGCTCGGCTGGCCGATCGCGGCGTCGAACGCCGGCCGCATCTACCTCCGGCTCGGCTTCCGGCCGACCGCCCTCATCGGATCGTCGGTCGCGCTGCTCGGCGCGATCGCCGTCGTGCTCACGGCCCCGCTCGCCTCCATCTGGGCCACCGGGGCGGCGTGCTTCGTCGTCGGGCTCGGGCTCGGCACGGTCGCGACGCCCTCGCTCATCGCCGGCCAGTCGAGCGTCGGCTTCTCCGAGCGCGGGGTGGTCACCGGGTCGAACACCTTCCTCCGGTCGGTGGGGTCCGCGCTCGGGGTCGCCGTGTTCGGGGCGATCGCGAACGGCGTGCTGCACGGCCGCACCGGCGCGCCGGCGGTGAGCAGCGCCTCCACCGCGGTGTTCGTCGGCGTCGTCGTCGCCGGTGCGCTCACCCTCGTCGTCGCCGCGCTCATGCCGTCCTTCCGGGCCGAGCACGCCGCGGCGACCGAGCGCGCGGAGGCGCCCGCGTGAGCGAGCTCGACCACCTCGTCGCGGTGATGGCGCGCCTCCGGGGCCCGGGCGGGTGCCCGTGGGACGCGGAGCAGACGCACGAGTCGCTCGTGCGCTACCTCATCGAGGAGACCGCCGAGCTCGTCGAGGCCATCGAGACCCGCGACGCCGCCGCGATGCGCGAGGAGCTCGGCGACGTGCTCTACCAGGTGCTCTTCCACGCCGACCTCGCGGCCGCGACGCCCGGGGAGGGCTTCGGGATCGAGGACGTCGCGCGCGACACGGCGGCGAAGATGATCGGGCGGCACCCGCACGTGTTCGGCGACGAGCAGGCGGCCGACGCCGACGCGGTCGTCGAGCTCTGGGAGGTGCAGAAGCGCCGGGAGAAGGCCGACCGGACCAGCGTGCTCGACGGCGTGCCGATGCAGATGCCGTCGCTCCTGCTCGCGGAGAAGCTCGTCGGTCGCGCCGCGCGGGCCGGGCTCGAGCTGCGCCCGGGCGGCGCCGTGCCGGACGACGAGGAGGCGCTCGGCGACCTGCTGCTCGACACGGTGATCGCCGCGGCGGCGGACGGTCTCGACGCCGAACGCGCGCTGCGGGGCGCCCTCCGCCGCCTCACCTCCCGGATCCGCGAGGCCGAGCGCCCCTCCGGGAGCACCTCGGCAGGCTGATCTCGCTTCGGCAGGCCCTCCGGGGCCGTTCCGGCCTGCCGGAGCTCGCGCAGCCTGCTCAGGCGATGCGGGTCCCGCGGGCGAGCCGCCGCGCAGGCGTCCGGACGGCCCGCACGGCCCCGCCGAGCGCGAGCAGGGCGAGCACGAGGTGGATGAGCAGCCCGACCGTCCAGGTCGGCACCGTCTGCGCGAGCACCGTCTGCGGGTCCCGGTCCACGTTCGTGTTCCGGGAGGGGTGGCAGTCGCTCGAGTAGGTGGAGCGCGGCTGCGGGATCTGCAGGCCCCGCTCGGCGACCTTGAGGGCGGCGAACGCGTCCACCGGCTGGCCGGCCGTGTCGAACCGCCCAGGCACGGCGTCCGCGAGCACCACGTAGGGGTTCGCGGCGAGCAGGCCCCAGAGCCGGTCGTAGCTCGGGACGGTGGAGGTGTCGGTGGTGGGCGGGTCGCAGACCGGCTTGACGAGCTTGCCGTTCGCATCGAACGCGTCCGACGCGTAGCTCTCGGTCGTCGACGTCACCGTGACCGGCACGGCGAGACCGCCGAGGCCGAACGCCACCAGCGTGCCGATCGACAGCGCGGCCACCACGAGGTAGGTCGTCACGACCGAGAAGATCGGCCGGGCGATGAGCGCGGAGAGCCCGACGCCGATGCCCGCGATGACGCCGAGCTCGAGCACCGTCACCGCGAGCGCCGTGCAGAGCACCGCCGGATCCGCGCCGCCGAACCCTGCCGCGATCAGGAGGAACGGGAGCGCCACCACGAGGAAGGCCAGCGACGCCGTCCACGCCGCGAGGAACTTGCCGAGCACGAGCTGCCAGCCGCGGACGAGCGTCACCTGCGTCGTCGCGAGGGTGCCCGC
Organism: Amnibacterium sp.; assembly: GCF_051956055.1. NCBI lineage: Bacteria > Bacillati > Actinomycetota > Actinomycetes > Micrococcales > Microbacteriaceae > Amnibacterium > Amnibacterium sp. The sequence goes on along the minus strand of NZ_JBQCGC010000070.1, from coordinate 19,934 downwards.
GTCGCGGTCGCCGTTGATCGCGCCGCCGGAGAGCGCCGGCGTCACGAGCGTGCCGAGCAGCAGCACGAAGAAGATCACGGCCGCGGAGGCCTGCGGTCCGCCGTCGCGGCCGAACAGGCCAGCGGTCGCGAGCAGGAGGAGCGTGACGGTGAGCAGCAGCACCGCCGCGACGCCGAGCAGCACGTACCAGGCGGTCGAGCGGACCCGCTGCCGCAGCTCCAGGTCGACCACCGTGCCGACGGCGAGCACCGAGGTCCTCATGCGCGGGTCCCCCTGCTCAGCTCGAGGAACGTGCGCTCGAGCTCGCCCGTCGCCGGCGCGAACGCGACCACGCGGACCCCGCCGGCGACGAGCCCCGCGAGCAGGTCGGCGGCGTCCGCCTCGTCCCGCACGGGCACGAGGCGGCCGAGGTGGTCGCTCGACGCGTCCCCGCGGCCGGCGAGCGCGCGGTCGAGGGCCTCCGGGTCCTCCGCGCGCACCCTCCAGAGCCGCGGCGCATCCCGGAGCGCCTCGAGCCGGTCGGGCGCGACCGTCTCGCCGTGCTGCACGTAGACCGCGTCGTCCGCCATCTCCTCGAGCTCCGCGAGCACGTGGCTCGAGACGAGCACGGTCCGCCCCTCCGCGGCCAGCGACCGCACCAGGTCCCGGAGGTCCACCCGCGCCTCCGGGTCGAGCCCGCTCGCCGGCTCGTCGAGGAGCAGCACGCCGGGGTCGTGCACGAGCGCCCTGGCGAGGCTCATGCGCTGCTTCTGCCCCCTGGACAGCACGCGGGTGGGCTGGTCGGCGAGCGCGCCGAGCCCGACGAGCCCGATGAGCTCCTCCGCCCGAGCGGCGGCGCGCGGCTTCGGCAGGTCGTAGAGCCGGCCGGTGAGCTCGAGCGTCGCCCGCGTCGTCAGCGAGGCCCACGACCCGAGCACGTCGGGCATCCAGCCGATCAGGCGACGGACGCCGCTCGCGTCGCGCAGCGGGTCGAGCCCGCCGATGCGGATGGAGCCCGCGTCGGGCGCGAGCAGCGTCGCGAGCATGAGCAGCAGCGTCGTCTTGCCCGACCCGTTCGGCCCGATCAGGGCGGTCACGCGGCCGGGGGAGGCGGAGAAGGTCATGTCGCGGACGGCGTGCGTCGAGCCGAACGACCGCCGCACCCCCTGCACGACGATGCCGGCGGCTTCCATGGCGGGACCATAACGAACCCTCAGGGCCGCCCGCCTCCTCCTGCAGGGGGATTCCGGGGCCCCCGTCGGCGGTCGCGCCTATGGTCCGCCCATGGACATCCGCTTCATCGCGGGCTACGGCCCGATCACCCGCTCCGCTGGGGACGGGCTCGCGTTCTGGCGGGACGCGCTCGGGCTGCGCTTCGACGAGATGGCGCCCGACTACCACCATGCGCACGACCTCGCGGGGGCGAACGTGTTCGGGCTCTGGCCGCTCGATCAGGCCGCGGAGGCGACCTTCGGCACGAAGGCGTGGCCGCAGGACCGCCCGGTGCCGCAGAGCTGGATCGAGTTCGAGATGGCGGCGCCGGAGGCGGTCGCCGCGGGGGAGCAGGAGCTCGCCGCCTCCGGGCACGAGATCCTCGTCGCCGCGCACCAGGAGCCGTGGGGGCAGTGGACGACGCGCCTGCAGAGCCCGGAGGGGCTGCTCGTCGGGCTCAGCTCCATGCCCGACTTCCACCCCGAGGTCGCGCGCGCCTGAGCCGCCGGGTGCGGAGCCGCCGCGCCGCGCCTGGGAGAATCGGGCCCGTGGCAGCTCCCGTGAACCCGCCGCGCGGCATGCGCGACCTCCTCCCCGCCGAGAAGGCGAAGCGGGAGCACGCGCTGTCTGTCATCCGCGCGGTGTACCGCAGCCACGGCTTCGACGAGATCGAGGCGCCCGCGCTCGAGGACTACGACCGCCTGCACGCGGGGCTCGGCGGCGACAACGAGAAGCTGTCGTTCAGCGTGCTGAAGCGGGGCATCGGGCCCGAGGAGTGGGCGGCGGCACCCGACGTGGAGGCGCTCGCCGACCTCGGCCTCCGGTACGACCTGACCGTGCCGCTCGCGCGGTTCTACGCGACGAACCAGGCGGCCCTGCCCCCCGTGTTCCGGGCCGTGCAGATCGGGCCGGTCTGGCGGGCCGAGCGCCCGCAGCGGGGCCGGTACCGCCAGTTCGTGCAGTGCGACATCGACATCCTCGGCGAGCCGGGGCCGATCGCCGAGCTCGAGCTGATCGGGGCGACCTCGGCCGCGCTCGACGCGCTCGGGCTCGAGGGCGCGTCCGTGCGGATCAACGACCGGCGCATCCTGACCCGCCTGCTGCTCACCTGGGGCGTCGAGGCCGAGTCGGCGGCGCAGGCGCTCATCACCATCGACAAGCTCGACAAGATCGGCGTCGCCGGGGTGGTCGCCGAGCTGGGGCAGCAGGGCGTCGACACCGCCGGGCTCGACGAGGCCTTCGGTGAGCTCGCGACGGCCGGCTGGGACCTCGCGGTCGACCCGCCGGCGTGGCTCGACGTGCCGGCGTACACGGACCTGCTCGCGCTGAAGGATGCGCTGCCGGAGGTGGACCTCGTGTTCGACCCCACGCTCGTCCGCGGGATGGGCTACTACACGGGGACGATCTTCGAGATCGCGCACCCCTCCTCCACCTCCTCGCTCGGGGGCGGGGGCCGGTACGACGGCATGATCGGCCGCTTCCTCGGCCGGGATGTGCCCGCGGTCGGCTTCTCGATCGGCTTCGAGCGGATCGTGGACCTGCTGCCCGACCGCACCTCCGGCACGACGGCGACCGCGCTGCTGCACGACGCCGACGTGCCGGCCGCGGTCCTGCTCGCCGCCAAGCGGCGGGTGCAGGAGGACGGCGGCCGGGTGCGCCTCGAGCGCGCCCGCAAGAACCGCAGGGCCCAGCTCGACGCGCTCGCCGCGGACGGGTTCACCCGGTTCGCGCTCGTGACCGCCGACGGCCTCGGCGACCTCCGCCCCCTCGCCTGACGGGGCTCACTTCGTCGTTCAGGAGAAACGCGGCGCGACCCGCCCGATTCTCCTGAACGACGAAGGGGACGGGGCGCGTTCGCCGGGGGTTCGGACACGGTTCGCGGGCCGTCACTAGGCTTGGGCGTCGGCCGGACCGCAGTCCGGGACCGGAGAGTGGAGGAGACCCCTGGCCGCCATCGACACCATCGACGCCCGCGAGATCCTGGATTCGCGCGGCAACCCGACCGTCGAGGTCGAGGTCCTGCTCGAGGACGGCGTGGTCGCCCGCGCCGCCGTGCCCTCCGGCGCGTCGACCGGCGCGTTCGAGGCCTACGAGCTCCGGGACGGCGACAAGCAGCGGTACGGCGGCAAGGGCGTCGAGAAGGCCGTCGCGGCCGTCATCGACGAGCTCGGCCCGGCCGTGGAGGGCATCGACGCAGCCGACCAGCGGATCGTCGACGCGACCCTGATCGCGACGGACGGGTCGGCGAACAAGTCGAACCTCGGCGCGAACGCGATCCTCGGCGTCAGCCTCGCCGTCGCGAAGGCGGCAGCCGCCTCCGCCGAGCTGCCGCTGTTCCGCTACCTCGGCGGCCCGAACGCGCACGTGCTCCCGGTGCCGATGATGAACGTGATCAACGGCGGATCGCACGCGGAGTCCAACGTCGACATCCAGGAGTTCATGATCCTGCCGGTCGGCGCGGACTCGTTCCGCGACGCCCTCCGCTGGGGCGCGGAGACGTACCACGTGCTGAAGTCCCTGATGTCCAAGCAGGGCCTCTCCACCGGCCTCGGCGACGAGGGCGGCTTCGCGCCGAACCTGTCGAGCAACCGCGCCGCGCTCGACCTCCTGATGGAGGCGATCCAGGCCGCCGGCTTCACGCCCGGCAAGGACATCGCGCTCGCCCTCGACGTCGCCTCCACCGAGTTCTTCGAGGGCGGCTCGTACACGTTCGAGGGGCAGCAGAAGTCCGCAGCGGACATGTCCGCCTACTACGCCGACCTCGTCGCGAACTACCCGCTCGTGTCCATCGAGGACCCGCTGGCGGAGGACGACTGGGAGGGCTGGAGCACGCTCACCGCCGAGATCGGCGACAAGGTCCAGATCGTCGGCGACGACCTGTTCGTCACGAACCCGGAGCGCCTCGCCAAGGGGCTGCAGGTGAAGGCCGCGAACTCGATCCTCGTGAAGGTGAACCAGATCGGCACCCTCACCGAGACGCTCGACGCCGTCGCGCTCGCGCAGCGCAGCGGGTACACCGCGATCCTGTCGCACCGCTCCGGCGAGACCGAGGACACCACCATCGCGGACCTCGCCGTCGCGACCGACGCCGGCCTGATCAAGACCGGTGCGCCGGCCCGCAGCGAGCGGGTCGCCAAGTACAACCAGCTGCTCCGGATCGAGGAGGAGCTCGGCGAGGCGGCGGTGTACCCCGGCCTCGCGGCGTTCCCCCGCTTCACGGCCTGATCGCGGATCCGCAGATCCTGCCCGACGCGCCGGGCCGAGGGGTACTCGGCCCGGCGCGTCGCCGCGTTCCTGCGGATCCGCGAGCACCGGCGGCGCGCCCCCTGGGCCGCGCCCGGGCCCTGAATAGACTCGGCGACTCGGATCGGGGCGCACCCGATCGGACCGGGGGAGGACGCAGGATGAGCGGAGCCGTGCAGCGCGCCGTCCCGCGCGTCAAGGTGCCGGCCGTCGCGATCGCGGCCCTCGTCCTCCTGGTGCTCGCCGTCCTCTCGCTCGCGCCCGCGGTGAGCACGTACCTCGCGCAGGAGCGGGCCATCGCGGACACGAAGGCGCGGATCGCGACCCAGCAGGCGGACCTGAAGTCCCTCGACGCGCAGCGCGCCCGCTGGAACGATCCCGCCTACGTGCGGGCGCAGGCGGGCAGCAGGCTCTTCTACGTCACGCCCGGCACGACCGCCTACCGGGTCATCCACGCGAAGGCGACCGCCGGACCGGCGCCCGCGGCGACCGCGCAGCCCGACCGCACGCCCTGGACGCAGGCGCTCGTGCAGTCGCTCGTGGCCGCGGGCACGACGACCGAGCCGGCACGGTGACGCCCGCGACCGACGCGGACCTCGCCACGATGTCGGCCCAGCTCGGCCGGCCCGTGCGCGACGTCCTCGGCGTCGCCGCCCGCACCATCGACGGCACCCCTGCCGTGGTCGCGACCGCTCCGCGGCTCGCGGACGGCACCCCGTTCCCGACCTTCTACTACCTCACGCATCCGGTGCTCGTCGCGGCCGTCTCGCGGCTGGAGGCGGAGGGGCGGATGCGCGAGTGGAGCGCGCTCGTGGGGTCGGGCGGCGGGTTCGCCGAGCAGTACGGCGCCGCCCACACCGCCTACCTCGCCGACCGGAACGCGGCGGGCGACGTGCCGGAGCTCGCCGGCGTGAGCGCGGGCGGCATGCCCACACGGGTGAAGTGCCTCCACGCGCTCGCCGGGCATGCGCTCGCCGCGGGACCCGGCGTGAACCCGATCGGCGACCTCGCGCTCGCGGAGGCGTCGGCAGCCGAACCGGCGGTGCGCGCGCTGGTCGGTCCGTGGCCCGCGCCGACGCCCCGGTAGCATCGGAACCTGAAAAACCGACCGACTCGAAGGGAACACCCTCCTCGTGACTCGCATCCTCATCGTCGGCGGCGGCTACGCCGGCTTCTACACCGCGTGGAAGCTGGAGAAGTGGCTCTCCGCCAAGGAGGCGGAGATCGTCGTCGTCGATCCGCTGTCGTACCTGACCTACCAGCCCTTCCTGCCGGAGGTCGTCGGCGGCGCCGTCGAGCCGCGCCACGCGGTGGTCGACCAGCGCAAGCACCTCAAGCGCTCGCACGTGATCACGGCGAAGGTCACGCGCATCGACCACGCGGCGAAGACGGCCGAGATCACGCCGGAGGTCGGCGAGCCCTGGACGATGACGTACGACCAGATCGTCGTCACCGCCGGCTCCGTGTCCCGCACCTTCCCGATCCCGGGCGTCGCCGACGAGGCGTTCGGCCTGAAGACGATCGAGGAGGCCGTCGCGATCCGCGACCGGATCGTCCGCAACTTCGAGCTCGCCGCGAACCTGCCCCCCGGGCGTGAGCGCGACCGCCTGCTCACCTTCGTGGTGGTCGGCGGCGGCTTCGCGGGCATCGAGGTGTTCGGCGAGATGCGCTCGCTCGCCTCCGCGCTGCTCGCCAGGTACCCGCAGCTGACGTTCGAGGACACGCACTTCCACCTGATCGAGGCGATGGGCCGGATCATGCCGGAGGTGTCGCTGCCGACCTCGCACTGGGTGCTGAAGAACTACGCGGAGCGCGGCGCGAACGTGCACCTCGACACGCAGCTGAAGAGCGCTGCGGGAGGCGTCATCGAGCTCTCCACCGGCGAGACGTTCGAGTCGGACGTGATCGTCTGGACGGCCGGCGTCATGGCCTCCCCGATGCTGCGCAACACCGATCTGCCGACGGAGGAGCGCGGGCGGCTGCGGGTGAAGGCCGACCTCCGCGTCGTGACCGCCGACGGCGACGTCGTGCCCGACGCCTGGGGTGCCGGCGACGTCTCCGCGGTGCCGGACCTGACGGGCAAGGGCGTCGGCGGTTTCTGCGTCCCGAACGCGCAGCACGCGGTCCGCCAGGGCAAGCTGCTCGCGAAGAACATCACCGCGAGCCTGCGCGGCGAGGGCGTCAAGGACTATTACCACGAGAGCCTCGGCGCGGTCGCGGGCCTCGGGCTCTACGTCGGCGCCTTCCAGTCGGGCAAGATCGCCGTCAAGGGCTTCCCCGCCTGGGTGATGCACCGCGGGTACCACGGCCTCGCGATCCCGACGTGGGAGCGCAAGATCCGCGTCATCGCGAACTGGGTGCTGAACTGGATCCTCGGCCGCGACATGGTGCAGCTGCTGCTGCGCGAGCAGCCGCGGGTGGCGTTCGAGACCTTCGCGTCCCGTCCCAAGCCTCCGGGGGAGGCGCCCGCGCCGGTCGCGGAGGCGCCGAAGCGCGCGCCGCGCGCCCGCAAGCCGAAGGTGGAGCCGGAGCTCCCGGGCGCGAAGGGCGTCGAGGGTCCGGTGTACGCGAACCCGGCCCCGGAGCCCGAGCCGGCCAAGAAGTAGTCCCGGTCGTCCTGTTCACGGATGAGGGCCGTCGCCCTCATCCGTGAACAGGACGCTCAGCGCGCGAGGGTCGCAGCGGGGTTCTCGTCGAAGCGCTGCGCGTACCGCTGGGCGAACCGGACGGAGTCCGCGAACCCCCACCGCAGCGCGACCGCCTCGACGGTGGTGGCCCCGGGGTCGGCCGTCCGCAGCTCGTCCCGCACCGCGGTCAGCCGCAGCCCGCGGAGGTAGGCCCTCGGCGTCGGGTGCAGGTCCCGACGGAACGCGGCGTACAGCCCGCGCGGGCTGAGCCGAGCCGCCTCGGCCACGTCCGCGATCGACATCGCCTCGCTCAGGTGCTCGTCCATGTACCGCAGCGCGCGGCGCAGCGCGGCGCCGCGGGGGCCGAGCACGTCGCGGTGGTTCTCGGCGTCGAGGGTCGTGTTGGGGAACACGCGGAGCATCAGCGTGGCCACCAGGTCGACGAGCTCGGCGCTCGCGATCGCCCCGTCCGGCTCCTCGACGAGCGTCTCCGCGGTCCGCGCGGTGTAGGCCATGGTGTCGCGCCACACCCGGTCCATCGCCCGGGTCAACGGCGCGGTGCCGGTGAAGCGCACCGTGAAGTCGTCCTGGCCCGTGACCGCGCGGGCGCGCTCCTGCACGACCGTGCGGGTGACCGCGAGGTTCGCCACGTCGGGCCGGTGGAGCTCGGCGTCCGCGGGCTCCGGGTAGAGGAACGGGCGGGTGAGGTCGACGTCCTCCCATCGCGACCACAGGCGGTTGTCGCCGCCGAGGGCGAGCCCGGTGAGGAGCACGGGCTCGGGCGCGTCGTCGCCGCGGCTGCCGCCCTCCACGCCCCGGAGGCTCCACCGCACGGAGGTGAGGTCGTCGAGCTGCACCGAACGCATCGTGAGGTCGACGGGGTCGTCGTCGGTCCGCCGCAGCTCGACGGCCCCGAAGGTCTCGCGCATCGCCGCGATCGCCTCGTCGAAGTCGCTGGTGCGCACCGTGCGGAGCGCCTCGACCACAGCCTGCATCCCAGGAATCTAGAGCGCGCAGGATGCCGTCCGCTGAGCGCCCGCACGACGCGAATCCCTGTTCAGGTCCACCTCTCGCTCGGGCATCGGCCCTGTGTGCACTTGTGCTTCCAGCTGCTGCACGACATGCCGGAGGGCCGGGCCGCGATACTCGCGAGGGTGATCGGATCGACGCCGCGATGACCACCCCCGCGCTCCGGGCCGTCGGTGCGCCCGGCTGGACCGAGGCGGCCGCCACCGCACCGCTGGTCGCGCTGCTCCTGCACGGCTTCGGCGCCCACGAGCGCGACCTGGGGGGACTCGTACCGGAGCTCGGCCTCGCCCTGCCGTGGGCGTCCGTGCGGGCCCCGATCGAGCTCGGGAACGGCGGCGCCGCGTGGTTCCCGATCCGGTCGCTCGACGACCTCGACCCGGAGCCGGTCCGGGCGGCCACCGATGCCCTCTGGGCCTGGATCGACGCCGCCGTCGGTCCGCGCGGCCGGATCCTCCCGATCGGCTTCTCCCAGGGCGGCCTGATGGCCACGCAGCTGCTGCGCACCCGGCCGGACCGCGTCGTCGCCCCGGTGGTGCTCGCCGGGTTCGTGCAGGGGGAGCAGGAGGTCGCCGACGACCGGCTCGCCGCCGACCGCCCGGCGCTGTTCTGGGGCCGGGGCGACGCGGACCCGGTCATCCCCGCGGCAGCGGTCGCGCGGACCGCCGCCTTCCTCGCGACGCACACCGCGCTCGAGGCGCGCGTCTACCCGGGCCTCGGGCACGGCATCGCGGCTCAGGAGGTCGACGACGTCCGCATGTTCCTCGCGGCGCAGCTGGGAGAGGCGGCGGTCGGCCGCTGACCGTGCCTCCTCAGCTCGTCGCGGTCGCCTCCGCGACCCAGCGCCGCCAGCGGTCCCAGGGGTCCACCCCGGCGGCGAGGACGTCGATGTGCGCGCCGAGCCGCTCCGAGAGCACGAACCACTCGCTCGAGCCGGCCCGCTCCTCCGCGAACTGCCGATGCCGCCGCTGCTCCAGCCGCCGGTCGCCGCGCTCGAGCGCGAGCAGCGCGTCGTGCCGGATCGCGGAGAACCGCTGCCGCGGGTTCGCGGTCGTGCCGATCTTCACGCGGTCGGCCCAGCGCAGGTAGTACACGACGTCCACCCTCGGCGCCGGCAGGTCGAAGTCGGGCACCTCCCCGTGCGGCCACTCGCAGACCGCGCACTGCCAGCCGGAGGGACGACGCACGCCTGTCCGCGAACCGCAGAGCCGGCACGGCGCGGGCAGCAGGTCGGTGCTGCCGAGCGCGGTGTCGTGCACCTCCGCCGCGATCGCGAGATGTGCCGCGCACAGGGGAAGGAGCTCCGGGGCGGCGGCCGGATCGGAGCAGCCCGGGAGCACGCAGCGCACGGAGGCGGTCGACGACTCGGGGATGCGGCATGCTACGCACGCGTCACCGACAGCCGACCCCGGTCAGGCCCGCGGCGCCCGCCACGCGAGCGCACCGACGGTCGTCGTCACAGTGGTGACACCGGCGAGCAGCGCCACGACCGCGCCCCACCCCGCGCTCGAGAACACCGGACCCGGCGCGACCCCGCCGACCGTGCCGCCCAGGTAGTAGGCGGTGAGGTAGAGGCCCACCGCGGCCGAGCGCCCTACGGTCGCGTGCCCGGCCAGGAAGCCCGTCGCGCACGCCTGACCGGCGAACACCGCGATGCACGAGCAGGCGAGCCCCGTCACCACCGCCGGGACGGAGGGTGCGAGCGTGAGGAGCAGACCCGCCACGCCGAGTGCGGCGCTCGCCACGAGCGTCGGCACGCGACCGTGCCGCTCGACCGCGCGGCCGACCTGCGGGGTCAGCAGCACGGGCGCCAGGAACACCGCGAAGACCAGCCCGATCTGCGCAGCGCTCAGCCCGAGCGGCGGCTGCTGGAGCCGGAGCGAGCCGAAGGTGAACGAGGCGACCTGCTGGAACAGCAGGCCGGCGCCGACCGCGGCGGTCGCCAGCACCTTCCGGTCCCGCAGGTGCGCGCCCATCCCGGCGAGGCCGGCGCCGAGCGACACCGTCGGCACGAACCGCCGCTCCGCCGGCAGCCAGGCCGTCGTCGTCACGAACGCGAGGGCGAGCACCGCGGTGAGCGGCAGGAACGCCGGGCGCCAGTCGTGCGTGACGTCCGCGGCCAGGCCGGGCAGGAGGCGCCCGGCGAAGCCGCCGAACGCCGTGCCCGCGACCGAGAGCGCGTTCAGGCGGACGCCCGCGGGCCCCGGGAGCTCGTCGCCGAGGTACGCGACCGTCACCGCGAACACGAACGGGGTGGCGAGCCCCTGCACGAACCGCAGCGCGAGCAGTGCCTCGAACGAGCCGGCGAGCGCGCAGAGCCCGGTCGTGACGAGCAGGACCGCGACGGCGACCTGCATGACGCGCTTGCGACCGAGGCGATCGGAGACCGCGCCGGCGACCGGCGCCATGACGGCGACGCCGAGCGTCGCAGCGCTGATCGTCCACGCGGCCGTCGCCTCCGGCACCCGTGCCCAGGCGGCGATGCGCCCGAGCAGGGGCTGCGGCGCGTACACGGTGACGAGCGCGCACATCCCGAGGAGGAAGACCGCGACCTTCAGCCGCGAGCCGACGGTGCCGCAGAGCGGGGATGCGGGCGCGGGCACCCCGTCACGGTATCCGCGCCGAGGAGCCTGCTCCGGGCTCAGGACCCGCTGGACGTGGTGGATCCCAGGCCGAACGCCGAGGCGATGCCGCCGCCTCCGCCGCTCGAGGTGCTCCCGCTCGAGGCGCTGCCGCCGTTCGAGGGGCCGGCCCCGGTCGAGGTCCCGGAGGCGCTCGAGGCGCCGTCGTCGCCGCCACCGTCGTCGTCCCCCGACACCGCGGTGCTCCCGCCGGACGTCGTCGTCCCGGCGGCGGGTCCCTGCGCGGTGCCCGTCTGCGCCGTCGTCGTGGCGGCCGTCGCCTTCGCCGCGACGACCGCGCCGAACACGCTCGCTCCGAGCAGCCCGGTCAGGGCCGCGCCGCCCAGCGCCACCGCGCTCGTCAGGGTCTGGACCGTTCGCCGGCCCTGCTCCCGTGCGTCCACCTCGACCTCCAGATGCAGCATGGTGGCCGCCCTGTCCGGGGTCCACCCATGCCGGTGCTCGCAATCCGCATGGGATCGAGGCCTCCGGATGTCCGTTCTCACATCCGGGATCGCGGAGCGGTCAGCGCCAGATGTCGGTGATCGGGGCGGACGCGGCGCCGAGCGGGACCAGGCCGAAGGCGGCTTCGATCGTGTGCAGCACGCGCACGTGGTCGACCCTCTCGCGGTACCGGCCCGGCACGACGTGCTGCCCGGCGACGAGCGTGAGTATCCGGTTCCCCGGCGCGTCGTCGTTCTCGTCCCAGGTGACGACCAGGGCGGAGTCGTGGTGCTGCGCCCAGCTCGCGTAGGGCCCGATCTCGCGCCGCAGCCACGCGTCGCCGGCGGCGACGCTGCCGTCGTGCATGTCGTGGTCCAGGTTCGGCACGACCAGGGCGACGTCCGGCAGCCGGTCGAACGAGCCCTGCGGGAAGGCGGAGAACGGCAGCATGTGGGCGGCGTCTGCCGTGGCGGGGAAGGCCGCGAGCGGGTTGTGCTTGCGGACGTACCGCCCGGCCGTGCAGCCGCGGAACCCTGCTCGCGGCATCGACTCGAAGTAGCCGGCGACCGTGCGGTGCGCGGCGAGCAGCTGCGATCCGAGCGACTCGGCGCTGCTCGACACCGGGCACGCGTCGGAGATGAGGCCGTGCGTGCTGCCGGACCAGAGCGCGAAGTAGTTCGGCTCGCTCGGGTGCGCGTTCGCGTGCGCGTCGGTGAAGACCGCGCTGGAGCGCTCGAGCTGGGCGAGGTACGGCGACGCGGCCACCTGGTCGAACGCGTGGTTCTCGAGCACGACCACCACGAGGTGCGCGGGCCTGGGGACCGCACCGGGCGATGCGGGGGTCCCGGTGGGAGCCCCGGAGGAGGTGACGGGCAGCGCCCGGGGCGCGGCCGTGGTGCAGCCCGCGAGCAGCGTCAGCGCGGCGAGCGCGGCCGCGGCTGAAGCGAGGGCTCGACGGGGCGACATGGAGCGGGACGGTAGCCGTCCCGCTCCAAGGCGCCTCGGAGGATCAGCCGCGCCGTCTGGCGTAGTAGTCGCGCCACACCAGCCGGTGGATGGGGATCAGCCGGGGCAGGGTCCGCAGCCCGGGGATGAACGGCACGAGCAGCAGCGCGATCGACAGCACCGCCATCAGCCCCACGACGAGCACGTCCGCGTTGGGGGCGCCGCCGATGGCGGGGATCTGGTACCAGAGCGAGAACAGCCACAGCCACGCCTGGCCCGGGTAGTCGCCCGTCTCGTTCATCACTCCCCACTGGTCGCCACCGAGGTGGAGGTTCGTGGCGAGCCCGTTGAACCAGGCGCCGTCTCCGAGGAAGAGCGTGCTGCGCGTCGCGTCCAGGCCGGCGAACCCGCCCTCGCTGCGGATCGCGCCGTCGAGGGCTCCGGATCGCGCCATCGCGAGCAGGTCGGCGCTGAGCACCGGGACCGGGCCGTACGGGCCGGGGGCGACCCTGGCGGGGTCGCCGTCCGGCGCCTTCGCGAGGGCGTCCGCGTACGCCGTCGCCCAGCGCGTCTGCGTGGCGGCGTCCGCAGCGCGCCAGACCGCGAGCGCGGCGGGCTGCGACGGCAGCAGCGACAGCGGATGGATGACGAAGTCGGTCGCCGGATGCACCGGGATGCGCACCCCGGAGAAGCTCTGCAGGTCGATCGGGCCGAGGGTCTGCGTGGCGCCGGCGATGTCCGTGTACGGCGGCCCGTAGCCGGCGGAGTCGCTCGTGCCCGCGAGCTCCGCCGCGGTCGTGGCGACGAAGTCCGTAGGCGCGGCCTTCGCCCAGTCCTGGAGCGTCACGCCCCGGTCGTCCGGCGAGCCGAAGATCGCGGAGAGGCCGAGCACCGCGACGCCGATCACGACGAGACCGACGGTGAGCTCCTTGAAGAGGTCGTAGTGGCGCTTCGTCCCGGTCCACGGCCGGCTCGCCAGGTCGTCGCCGCGGCGGGCGCGCATCGTCGCGGTCATGCCGGGTCCTCCGCGGTCCGGACCAGCACGTCCTCGTCCCGCCGCTGCGGCTCCGGGGCGGGTTGCGGGGCCTGCGGCTCCGGAGCGCGACCGGTGAGCTGCGCATCGGCCTCCGCCGCGTCGATCGGGGGCACGACGCCGTGCACCCGAACCAGCAGGACGTGGAGGACGACGATCGCGCCGACCGCGAGCGGCAGCAGGACGATGTGCCAGGTGAAGACCTGACCGAGGTCGGCGACGTTGAACCACGCGCCGATCCCGACCGCGTTCAGCGCATCCTTCGCCTCGAACGCGATCCACTGCGAGTCGAAGTTCGTCTGCAGCAGGTAGCCGGTGAAGGCCGCACCGATCGACGCCAGGAACGCGAGCACCCCGGTGATCCACGTCCAGGCGCGGCCGCCCCGCCAGGCCGCCATCCAGTACTTGCCCCACAGGTGCACGACCATCGTCAGGAAGAACAGCTCGACGCTCCACAGGTGCGTGCTGTTCACGAAGTGGCCGAGCGCGGAGACGTGGTACCAGGCCGGCCCCGCCAGCGACAGCACGATGCCGGACAGCACGATGCAGACCAGCGACGCGATCGCGCCCATCCCGAACACGTAGATCCAGGAGGCGACGTAGCTCGGCTGGTCGTCCGGCAGCAGCCGCTCAGGCGGCAGGAGGCGGAGGGCGACGACGCGGGCGCGGCCGGTCCAGGTCGTCGGTCGCTCGTCGGCGCTCATCGGCGGTGCCGATCCGGCAGGAACGGCACGAGCAGCGCTGCGACGAACAGCACGACCATCGTCACGATGACGATGAAGTTCCCGAGGGAGACCGTGACGGCCCCCCAGCCGAGGAACGTCCCCGGTCCGACCGTCGACGCATCCATCACCAGCGGCGCCATGACCATGCCTGGTCTCCTTCCGTCCGGCGCGAGCCTCCACCGGCGGGGCGTCGGGCGGGTCGTGCCGAAGGTCCCGTCGCAGCGCCGTTCGGCCGGTCTGATCAGGTTCTGATCAGGTCCGCCGGTGAGCGCGGCTCGGCGTGCGCCGACCGGCCGCCGCCTCCCGCTCGGAGCGGGGGAGGGGCAGCACGCGTGCGCAGACCGGCACGGTGATCAGCACCGTCGTCAGATGCATCGCGGCGAGCGTCAGCACCGGTCCGGCACCCGTCGTCGCCGCGGGACGGAGCCGGCGGCGACCGCCGGCCCGCCTCCGCGTACGCCGCCGGGGTCAGCGGGCGGCGACCTCCGCTCCGGCGTGCCGCGGCAGCAGCAGCGTCTCGACGATCGGCACGAGCAGCAGCACCGCGACGGCGCCGAACGCCCAGCGGTAGCCGAGCGCCGACGAGGCGGGACCGGCCAGCGCAACCATCGACCGCACGGCAAGCGCGGCGACCGCGACCCCGAACCCGATCGCGATCTGCTGCGTCGTCGCGGCGAGCGTGTTCGCGGGGGAGGTGAGCGCCGGAGGCACGTCGGCGAACTGCAGCGAGTTGTAGGCGGTGAACCCGATGGAGCGGAACGCGCCGCCGACGACGAGCAGGAGGACGATCACGGGGATCGGCGTCGCCGCGTCGAGGAGCACGGAGCCGATCGCGATCGCCGCTCCCGCGACGCTCGACCCGACGATGGTGGTGCGGAACCCGAAGCGCCGGATGATCGCCGAGGTGAGGGGCTTGACCCCGATGTTCCCCGCGAACACCGCGACGACGAGCACCCCGGCGAGGGAGGCCGACCAGCCGAACCCGACCTGGAACAGCAGTGTGTAGAGGAACGGCAGCGCCGAGATCACGAGTCGGTACACGCCGCCGCCGAGGTTGCTCGCGCGGAAGGTCGGGATCCGCAGGGCGTCGAGCGACAGGAGCGGATGCGCGGTGCGCCGCATCCAGGTGACCGCGCCCGCGATCGCCGCGACCGCGACGGCCAGCAGCACCGCGATCACGGGTCCGTCCGTCCCCGCGCCCCCGAGCGCCTCGAGCGCGAGCAGCAGCGCGACGAGACCCGTGCCGAGCAGCGCGAACCCGCCGACGTCGAAGCCCCGCGGGTCGCGCACATCGCTCTGCGGCACGACGCGCACCGCGGCGAGCAGCAGGGCGATCCCGATGGGCACGCTGATCAGGAACACCCACCGCCAGCCGACCGTGTCCGTGAGCACGCCGCCGATCGCGGGCGCCACGACCGGCGCGAGCAGACCGGGCCAGGTGCGGTAGGCGACGGCCGCGAGCAGGTCCCGGGGCCGCGTCGCCCGGAGCACCGCGAGGCGGCCCACCGGCACCATGAACGCGCCGCCGATGCCCTGGAGCACCCGGAGCGCGCAGAGGGTCACGAGATCGGTGCTCAGCCCGCACGCGAGCGAGGCGACCGTGAACAGCGCGATCGCCCCGAGGAAGACGCGCCGGACGCCGATCCGGTCCGCCAGCCACCCGCCGAGCGGCACGCTGACCGCGACGGACAGCAGGTACGCGGTGATCGCCGCGTTGATGTCGACGGCCGGGAGGCCGAACGTGCGGCCGATCGCGGGCGCGGCCGTCTGGACGATCGTCCCGTCCAGGTTCTCCATGAAGTACGCCCCGGCGACCAGGATCGCGAGCGGCCGGTTCAGCGCGGTCGCGTCGGCCGTCCCCGCGCTGCTCACCGCATCACGCTAGAGGGCCATCCTGCGGTCATTCCCGACTGAAGCGGTGCGAATCAGCGCCGCATCAGTCGCGAATCGCCGCGACAAGTGTGCTGCTGGACGATGGCTACCCGGTAGGCAATACTCCGTATGTATCGACCGAAGGGAGACGCATGAGCGTCCGGCAGAGTCTGCTCGCGATCCTCGACCAGGCTCCGTGCTACGGCTACCAGCTGCGCGGGGAGTTCGAGACCCGGACCGGGGGGACCTGGCCCCTGAACGTCGGCCAGGTGTACACGACGCTCGACCGGCTGGAACGGGACGGGCTCGTGAGCCGGGACGGTGCGGACGCGGAGGGGCGGGTCCGGTACGCCATCACCGCCTCCGGATCGGAGGAGGTGCGCGGCTGGCTCGCGGCGCCGGTCGTCCGGCAGCAGGTACGGGACGAGCTCGCCATGAAGCTCGCGATCGCGTGCACGCTGCCGGGAGTCGACGTCCCCGCCCTGATCCAGACCCAGCGCACCGCGACCCTCTCGGTGCTGCAGGACCTGACCCGCACGAAGTCGGCGCAGGCGGCGCCTGCGAGCCGATCGGATCTCGCCTGGTCGCTGGTCGTGGAGTCGATGATCTTCGCGGTGGAGGCGGAGGCGCGCTGGCTCGACCATGCGGAAGCGACCATCGCCCGCGCCACGAGGGCGGGGGAGCTCGAGGCGCCGGCATCGGCTCCCGACCGCGCCGGCGCCGCACGGGGCGTCCGATGAGCGGCCCGCTGCTCCGCTTGACGCGGATCGCCCAGGAGTACGGGACGGGCGAGACCGCGGTCCGTGCCCTCGACGGCATCGACCTCGAGGTCGCGGCAGGCGAGCTGGTCGCCGTGATGGGCGCCTCGGGGTCCGGTAAGTCGTCGCTGCTGTCGATCGCAGGAGGTCTCGCGGCACCGACCTCCGGCACCGTCGAGGTGGAGGGGGTCGACCTCGCAGGGCTGTCGCCGAAGCGGATCGCGGCGCTGCGCCGGACGACGCTCGGCTTCGTGTTCCAGGACTACAACCTCGTCCCGACCCTCACGGCGCTCGAGAACGTCGGCCTGCCGCTCGAGCTCGACGGCTGGCCTCGCGCGAAGGTGCGTGGTGCGGCGCTCGAGGCGCTCGCCGGAGTGGAGCTCGGTGAGCAGGCGGACCGGTTCCCGGACGACCTCTCCGGTGGCCAGCAGCAGCGCATCGCGATCGCGCGCGCCGTCGTCGGGCCCCGGCGCCTGATCCTCGCCGACGAGCCGACCGGCGCGCTCGACTCCCAGACCGGCGAGGTCGTGCTGCGGATGCTGCGCACCCGCATCGACCACGGCGCTGGCGGCGTGCTCGTCACCCACGACGCGAGGCACGCGGCGTGGGCGGACCGGATCGTGTTCCTCCGTGACGGCAGGGTCGCCGACCAGACCGCGGCGTCGCGGCCGGAGTCCCTGCTCGAGGACGTCAGCTGATGCGCAGCACCATGGCCAGGTGGGTGGTCGCCCTGCGGATCGCCCGGCGAAGCGCCCTCACGTCCTGGGGTCGGTCGCTGCTCGTCATCACACTCATCGCCGTACCGATCACCGGCCTCACTGCGGCCGCGGTGCTGCTGCCGAGCACGCGGTCGACGCTCTCCGAGCGCATTCAGGGCACACTCGGCCATTCGCAGGCGCTGCTCACCGTGGAGGGATCCCCGGGCGACCACGTCGAGCAGGGCGTCGAGGGCGGCTCCGACTTCACAACGACGGGAGACGGTCGCGACACCAGCCGCGTCGATCCGCGGACGGTGCTTCCCGCCGGCACGCGCGTCCTGGCAATCGGTGCGGGTGCGGGCGTCTTCACGACGCCGGCCGGCTCGGTCAGCCTGCAGGTCGTCACCGGGCCCTCGTGGGATCCCTCGCTCGATGGCGGCCCCTACGCGCTGCTCTCCGGACGCCGCCCGAGGGCGGAGGACGAGGTCCTGCTGTCGCCAGCAGCGCTCACCCGGCTCGGTGCCCGCGTCGGCGGCACCGTGCACCTCCTGCAGCCGGAGGTGCGCGCGCTGCGGGTCGTCGGCACCGCGCGCGACCGGAGCGCGCCGTCGATCGCCGAGACCGTGTTCGCCGCCACCGCGCTCTTCCCGCCCGAGGATCCCTCCGACAACGCCTTCGTCTACTACGTCCCGGACAGGCCCATCGGCTGGACCACGGTCGAGCGGTTGAACGCCGCCGGCACCACGGTGTTCAGCCGCGCCGTGCTCGCGGACCCGCCGAAGCTGCCGGCGAGCCGCGACTTCACCGGCTCGTCCGGCCTGAGCACCGGGATCGCCGCGACGGTCGCGATCGCCGTGACGTTCGCGGTGCTCGAGGTCGCCCTGCTCGCCGGCGCCGCCTTCCTCGTCGGAGCGCGGCTGCAGCAGCGGGCGCTCGCCACGATCGCCTCGGTCGGCGCGGACCGTGCCGTGCTCCGCCGCATCGTGACCGCCTCCGGCGTCGTGCTCGGCGCCGTCGGCGGAGCCGTGGGTGTCGCGCTCGGCATCGGCGGTGCGCTGCTCGTGATGCGGCTCACCGACGACGGGAGCTGGACCCGGTACCCGGGCGTCCACCTCATCTGGCCGCTGCTCGCCGGCATCGTGCTGTTCGGGGTCGTCGTCGGCTGGATGGCGGCACTCCTGCCCGCTCGGGCGGCGAGCCGCTTCGACGTGATCCGGGCGCTCCGCGGCGCCCGCACGCCGCAGCGCGTCGGCAAGCGCCCCCTCGCGGGCGTCGTGCTGCTCGCCGCCGGAATCGTCCTCACCCTGCTCGGCACCGGCGCGCTCGTCGCAGCCCTCCGACTGCACGGCGATCAGGGGACGTGGGCGCAGCTCGGCGCGCTGGTGCTGCTCGGCGGTGGCCCGGTCGTCGCGCAGCTCGGGGTGGTGCTCTGCTCAGGGCTGCTGCTGCGGGCGATCACGCGTCTGCTGCGCCGCGCGTCCTTGCCCACCCGGCTCGCCGCTCGGGACACCTCCCGCAACCTCGGCCGGGTCGTGCCGGCGGTCGCCTCCGTCATGACGACGGTATTCATCGCGGCGTTCACGATGTGCATCGCGAACACGTCCTCCCAGCAGGCAGCGGTCCAGCACTCCTGGAACGCGACGCTGCCCGGCGAGGCGTGGTCCTCCGTCTACTGGGCCGGTCCGGGGGCCCCGACGGAGCAGCGTGGCGAGGCGTGGCTCGCCACCGTGCGGCGCGCGCTGCCGGTGGCCAACGCGGCGCTGATCGACTCGACCTCGATGGGGACGGACGGGGCGCACCCGGCCGACCGTGCCGCGGACGCGATGGCCGTCGTCCGCTTCCCGTCACCGTCGACCTGCACGAACCCGCAGCGGCGAGACGTGCACGACCTGCGCTGCGGCCCGTTCAGCGCGTCGGGCGGATCCGCGGTGAACGCGCAGCCGACGATCTCGGTCGGGAACGCCTCCGCGCTGCGGCTCCTGCTCGGGCACGCTCCGTCCGCAGGTGCGCTCGCCGCACTGGACGGCGGCGGCGCGGTCGCGCTGCGAAGCGGCCTCACGTCCGGTGGCGATGCGCACCTCGACTGGTACACGCCGAAGCAGCTCTCGGACGGCGCATACGAGTCCGCACGCCCGGTCCGGACGACCGCGCTCGCGACTGTCACCGATCTGCCGGTCAACCCCGTCCAGGCGTCGCTGTTCGTCAGCACGGCGACCGCATCGCGGTTGGGCCTCGCCGTCCATCCGGACCGCGTGCTCGCCTCCTTCACCCGAGCGCCGACGAGCGCCGAGCTCGACGCCGCGAACGCGGCGCTCGGGGCGCTCGGCAACGTGCCCTACGACAACCTGATCGACGTCGAGACAGGCCCGCAGGACCTCGGCTCCACCATCGCCTGGTACGTCCTGCTCGCCTGCCTGGTGATCGCGGTCGCCGCGGGAGCGACCGCGATCGGCCTCGCGCGCGTCGACGGGCGCCCGGACGACGTGACTCTCGCCTCGCTCGGCGCGTCTCCCCGGATCCGCCGTTCGATCGCCGCGGTGCAGGCGATCATCGTGTGCGGGCTCGGCGCCGTGCTCGGCACGCTGCTCGGAATGCTGCCGGCGCTCGCGCTCGGCGGAGCGACGGACTCGTTCCCGTTCTCGCCGCCGCCCGTCCAGCTGGTCCTGCTCGCGCTGGGGATCCCGGCCGTGATCGCCGTCGGCAGCTGGCTGCTGGTCGGCACGCGTCGAGGCGACCTCACCCGGCGGAGCG
>NZ_JBQCGC010000069.1:0-40316 GCF_051956055.1 Amnibacterium sp. | reverse complement strand
TTCGATCTGCAGCCGGGTCGCCCCGACACGAGGAAGACCGGGCAGTCGGGTCAGCTGCATCGTGCCGACCACCCGACCGTCCTCCTCGAGCACGACCAGGAGATGGTTCGGATCCCCGTCGATCTCCGCGAAGGCCCGCGCATAGGCATCGCGATCCTCGGGGCGGTCGGTGTCCCCGCGGGAGGCGCTGACCTCGTCGTCGGCGAGCAGGGCGGTCAGTGGGGGGAGGTCCTCCTCGACGGCCTTGCGGAGGATCACGTCCGGCAGCAGCCGTGTGGTCGGCGGGATCAGCACGGGCCCAGTCTGCCGTCCGCCCGGAGGCGGTGAGCCGGGCTCGCCTCCGCTATGCAGCCCAGGCGTCCTCCCCTGCTCCTCGTGCCCCGATCAGGTACGACGCGACGAGCTGCGCTGTGGCCGGCGTCGTGCAGGAGTGCCGTGACCGGGCGACGCAGGCGCGCTCGTCATTCCAGTCGGCTCTCGACCAGCTCGATCAAGGCGTCGCGAAGGGCCGCCGGCAGATCCATGGATCCGAGCACGTCCAGCTGCTCCTCGACCGATCCGGTGTTCAGCGCCGACCAGAGCGCAGGCTTCGATGCGTTCGGAGTCTGTGCGCCTTGGATCACCTGGCGGAGAGCCGTGCGATGCGCGCCGCTCCGTTCCGGACGGCGCGGGAGGCTCAGCTCGGCGCCTCGATGCGATTCGACCTGCAGCACGACGGTGAACCGATCGGGCGCTGACTCCGGGTCGCCGAGCTCGCCGTCGGCACTCGCGAGGAAGGTGATGCGCCACTCTCGCCGCGCGGGAACCAGGCGTGTGTCTCCCCTCGCCGGCCCGATATTGAAGCGGGAGGCATCCTGGTGCCAGGAGAGCTCGGTCTCGCAGATGCCGTCGCCGGGCTGGTCGCCGTCCTCGATCAGCGTGAACGATCCCGGCGCCCCCGGTGCGACGAGCACTTCGATCGTCGCGGGGTTCTCCCCTGCGATCAGCTCGGTGGACGCGTCGAGGGGAAGGATCCCGCCGGCGCGGAGCAGGACGGGGATCGACTGCAGCGGCCTGTGCAGCCGCACCGACCGGTCACCGGTGTAGCTGACGCCGGTGAAGATGTCCGTCCACAGCCCGGGTGGCAGCCATGCGTCCGCAGCGCCGAGGAGCGTGGTCGGATCACGTGGTGCGACCACAGGGGCGACGATCAGCTCCGACCCGAACGCGTACTGGTTCGGAACGGCGTACGCCTCCGCGCGATCTTGTTCCAGGTGGTACATCGGGCGCACGAGGGGGGTCCCGGCGGCGGCGCGGTGGTTCATCGTGTGCAGATAGGGAACCAGCCGGTGCCGGAAGCGGAGTGCGTCGTGCATCGCTGCGCGGGGCTCCGGGGGGAACATCCACGGCTCTTTTCGGATGAACGTGTTGCTCGCCGAATGGAGTCTCATGATCGGCGAGAAGGTGCCGAACTGCACCCAGCGGGTCGCGAGATCGTCATCGCGGACGCCGTCGATGTGGCCACCGATGTCGTGGCTCCACCAGCCGTATCCGACGTTCGCGGCTGTCGCGGTGAACTCCGGCTGGAAAGCCAAGGACGCCCAGGAGATCACGGCGTCTCCGGAGAACCCGACCGCGTAGCGATGACTGCCCGGGCCCGCGTATCGCGAGAAAGTCATGCCGGCGCCCCCCGCGCGGGCGGAGTCGAGGTGGTGGAAGTGATTCAGGACCCAGAGTGGGTCCACGCCGGGAATCCGGCTCGATCGCCCCTGCTGCCAGTCGATCCACCAGAAGTCGACGCCTTGCTCCTCGATCGGACGATGGAGCACTTCGAAGTACGCCTGGAGGAACGTCCGGTCGACCGGGTCGAAGGCGATCGGGGCCTGCGTATCCGGGTCCACGCCCATCGCCCGGGCCATCTCGGGGTAGGGGACCTCGAACGCGCGGACGCCGTCCGCCGGGTGCAGGTTCAGGGTGACATGCAGGCCGCGGCGGTGGAGTGCACCGAGGAACTCCACCGGGTTGGGGATGAGCGCCGGATTCCAGGAGTATCCGGTCCAGCCGCTCCCGAAGCGCGCTGGCACGGACTCGACCTCGTGCCAGTCCATGTCGATCACCGCAACCGAGAACGGCAGTCCCTCGGCGGTGAACCGGTCCATCAGTTCGATGTACGCCGCGTCCGTGTAACGGTGGTACCGACTCCACCAGTTGCCGAGCGCCCATCGCGGCAGGAGCGACGGCTGCCCGGAGACGAGGTAGAAGGCGCGTAGCGCATGCTCGAAGTCGTGGCCGTAGGCGAACACGTAGAGGTCGCGTGATTCCTCGGACCGCACGCCGATCCAGCCGTCGGTCTCGAAGAGGAAGGAGCGGCTATCGTCGACGACGGCCACGCCGCCACCCGCGAGCACGCCGGGTTCGAGGGGCATCCGCCCGTCGACGGCGTCGAGCGTCCGTCCGGTGCCCCCGAGGTTGCCGCCATCGTCGCCGTAGTGCCATCGGTGCTGGCTCGCTCCCCGCAGCTCCACGGTCAGCCCCTCGGGCGACGGCGGCGATCCGTCGTACAGAAGGCGAGCTCGCGAGGTCGTGATCTCGACCCCCGCACCGATCCGCCTCACTGAGAACGGCGGCACCGGCGTCCGGCGGCGGAGGGCGAACGTCGATGCTCGGTCCTCGAATGCTCCGGCATCGCTCCATTCGAGGCGGAACAGTCCGTCGTCGAGCACGGTGATCCGCCACGTGGTGCCTGCGACTGTCGCTGTCGGCGCGGCGACCGGGTCCGCGCCGGGGAACGGACGGATGGCGGACACAGCATCCGGCGCTGCGCCCATGTGCGCCTCTCCTCTCTCGCCGCCGCCGTGATCAGCAGCGCGTTCGTCGTCCTTGACATGCCGGGAATCCCGACGCTACGGTCACGATATCAGAAACAGTTGCCGGAAATGTTTCCGGCTCCGAGGAGACAATGATGTCGAAGCGCATGAAGGCGGCCCTCGCCGTAGGCCTGCTCCCCGCTGTCGTCGCCGCACTTGCGGGCTGCAGTGCCACGCCCTCCGGTGGGGGCAGCGGAACCGGCCCGATCACGATCTGGGGGCGCAGTGGCGCATCCGAGGTGAAGCCGTTGGTGCAGGCCTATGAGAAGGCGCACCCGGGTCAGCGGGTGCAATACACACCGGTTGCGGATGCCCAATTCCTGCAGAAGCTCAGCAACGCGGTCCGCTCGAACTCCGCGCCGGACGTCGTGGCGTTCGACCTCGTCAACGGCCCGCTGCTCGGCACCGAGGGGCTGCTGACGGACATCAGTGGCAAGACCGCCTCGCTGGGCTCGGCCGCGGCGATCACGGCTCCTGCGCTGGCTGCCGGCAAGGTCGCTGGGAAGCAGTACTCGCTCCCGATCGCCGTGGGGTCGTCCCAGATGATCTGGAACAAGGGACTGTTCAGGAAGGCGGGCCTCAACCCGGACAAGGCGCCGGCGGACCTGGCGGAGGTGCAGCGAGACGCCGAAGCCATCCACGCTATATCCCCGAAGACCTACGGGTTCTCGACGCTCGGCTCCGCGGGCGGGGCGTACACGGGGTTCCCCACCATGTGGGCCGATGGCGGGCAGCTGCTGAGCGCCCTCGGGGCGAAGCAGAAGGCGACCTGGGGCTCATCTTCCGCCGTGGCTGATGATCTCCTCTGGCTGCAGCGCATGTGGAAATCCGGTGTCATGCCGCCGACGGAGGCGCCGAACCAGGACCCGGGCGGCCAGACGATGCAGATGCTCGACACCGGGAAGATCGGCATCGCGTTCACCGGCACGTGGGCGATCTCCGGTGCGGATGCGCAGAAGCAGCAGTGGGGCTACGCGGCGGGGATTCCCGGCCGATCAGGAAAGCTCAGCGGCTTCCTGGGTGGGGACGCCCTCGGCATCGTCGCGAGCTCGAAGCATCAGGGCTCCGCATGGGACTTCCTGAAGTGGACCGTTACGACGAAGGCCGCGGCCAAGCTCGTGCTGGCGAGCGGATCGCTACCGCCGAACACGACCTTCGCATCGGCACTGGTGGCATCCGATCCGACCCGATCCCTCGCGGCGCTGCACACGGCTCGCCTGCCGCTCAGCATCGCCTACAACGCGGTGATCAACGACCCCAACGGTCCGTGGACCACAGCGGCCCAGAACGTCATCTTCAACGGAGCGGATCCCTCAGCTGTCCTGCCTCAGGCAGCGACGGCGGCGGACAAGCTCATCGGCGCCGCCTACGACCAGATTGGTTCTTGAACGAATGCTGAATGATGTCACCGGAGTGGACCGGCCGAGGACGAGCGATCGGGCCCCCGCCCGGGCGACGGTCGGGACGCCGGTCAAGCCGAGCCCCGCCGCGCGAGCCGTGCTGCGACCGCTCTCGGTCTCCGATGTCCGCATCACCGGCGGCATGTGGCACCGGTGGCAATGCGCCAATGGGGAGCGCACGGCGCCGAGCCAGATCGAGTGGCTCGAACGCGAGGGGACGATCGACAACCTCCGGCGCCTCGCGCCTGGGAGAGCCGATGCGCCTGAGCGCCGCGGTCTGTGGTTCACCGACTCCGATCTGTACAAGCTCATCGAGGGCTTGGCCTGGCTTCGCGGAGCCGACCCGGCCGGCGCTGCCTTCGCGGGTGAGCTCGAAGAGCTCGTCGAGGTGATCGAGGCCGCGCAGGCGACCGACGGGTATGTGAACTCCTGGGTCCAAGCGGGGGAGGCTGAACGGTGGGCCGGTCTCGAGCAGAGCCACGAGCTCTACTGCATCGGCCACCTCATCCAGGCCGCGGTCGCGCTCGTGCGAGCCACGGGAGACCGCCGTCTCCTCGCGGTCGCGACGCGCGCGGCCGACCTCGTCTGGGAGGTCTTCGGTGACGGGCGTCGAAGCGACCTCGACGGGCACGAGGAGATCGAGATGGCGTTGGTGGAGCTGGCGCGGGAGACCGGCGAGGCCCGGTACCTGTCCCTGGCGCAGCAATTCGTCGAGGGTCGTGGCCACGGACGGATCCCGAACTGGTTCGCCGGATCCGCATATCTGCAGGACGAGGTTCCGGTCCGCGAGCAGTCCGAGGTCGTGGGACATGCCGTACGCGCGGTCTACCTGCTCTGCGGTGCTGTCGATGTGGCCGTCGAGCTCGGAGATCAGGAGCTCCTCGATGCAGCCGAGCGCCAGTGGCGGACGATGACGAGCCGGAAGATGTACGTCACCGGAGCGCTCGGATCGCGCTTCGACGGCGAGGCGTTCGGCGAGGACTGGGAGCTGCAGACCGACCGTTCGTACGGAGAGACCTGCGCCTCGATCGGGTATCTGATGCTCTCCTGGCGACTGCTGCTCGCGCGGGGGGACGGACGCTTCGCAGACGCGATCGAGCACACGCTCTACAACCTGTTCGCCGCGTCCACCAGCGTCGACCGGCTCGCGTACTTCTACAACAATCCGATGCAGCGCCGGCGCGCGCTGCCCGCCGCGGATCCGAGCCGCCGGTCGCTTCGCGCAGAGGCGCAGGGCACGCGGCCGCCGTGGTTCGAATGCGCTTGCTGTCCGCCGAACATCGTTCGGACAGTGGCGAGCCTCGCCGCATATGTCGCGACGACGGATGACGCGGGCGTGCAGATCCATCAGTACATGGCGGGCTCGGTGGCCACCGCCGTGCACGGGCAGCCCGTCTCCTTCGCCGTCGCCACCGAGTACCCCCTCGACGGGGTCACGGTTGTGACGCTCGACCAGACGCCGACGACGTTGTGGACGCTCTCCCTGCGCATTCCCGCGTGGGCGGACGGCTGGCGGGTCCGAGTGAACGGTGACGTCATCGGTCGTCCGACCCTCGAGAGCGGGTATGTGCGGATCGAGCGCACCTGGCGCAGCGGGGACGTCGTCGAGGTCGAGTTCCCCTTACAGCCCACGTACCTCGCCCCCCACCCCGCAGCGGACGGTCTGCGCGGTACGGTCGCGCTCCGCCGAGGTCCAGTGGTCTACGCGCTGGAGGGCGTCGACCAGGACGAGGACGTGGACCTGCAGCTCGTCGCTGTCGACGTCCGCAAGGCGCTGACGGAGCACCGGGCCGCAATTGGCGGTGAGCCGTACATCGCGCTGACGACGGAGGGCTACCTGACCTCCGGGCGACAGTGGGAGGACGTCGGATACCGTGCCGTCTCGGTCCGCGACGATGACGTCCGCGCGACGACACTCCGCTTCATCCCGTATCACCTGTGGGCGAACCGAGGTACATCCACGATGCGGGTCCATGTTCCGGATCGGCGGCCGGGCGCGCCGGAGCAACCCTGATGCGACGACCCAACTGGTTCGCGATCGGCATGGTCGGTCCGGCACTGCTGCTGGTCGCCGTCTTCTTCTTCGTGCCGATGGTGCTCCTCGTGTACATGTCGTTCACGCAGTGGCCGCTGTTCGCGGGAGCGCCCCGGTGGATCGGCCTGGCGAACTACCAGACGCTCTTCACCGACCCCGCCTTGGGGCTCGCCGTCGTGTTCACCCTGAAGTTCACGGTCGTCCTGGTCCCGATCTCCTTCCTCGTCTCGTACGGGCTGTCGATGATGCTGCGTCGGTCGAACCGCATCTCGGCCGTGTTCCGGGCCTCGTTCTTCCTCCCCGTCGTCATCGGCTTCACCGCCGCCTCGTTCATGGCGTCGACCCTCCTCACGCCCGGCACGGGCTTGATCAACAGGCTCATCGGCGCGACCGGCCTCGGCAGTGCCGACACGGCCTGGTTCTCCCATCCCACCGAGGCGTTCTGGGCGGTGGTCGTGCTCACCGTCTGGAAGACGGCGGGCACCGCGATGATCCTGCTGATGGCCGCCGCGCAGGCGGTCGCACCCGAGGTCGTCGAAGCGGCGCGCATGGACGGAGCGTCCTGGTTCGCCGTCGAAACCCGCATCATCGCCCCGCTGATCCGGCGCACGATCGGACTGTGCCTCATCCTCTCGATCGGCGGCACCATCCTCACCTTCGACCAGTTCTACGCGCTGACGAGGGGTGGACCGGGCGGCGGGACCACGACGGTCGTGCTGTACACGTACACGACGTCGTTCATCCAGTTCCGCCTCGGCTACGGCGCGGCGATCTCGGTCGTCGTCTCACTCGTGATCCTGGCGATCACCGCGTTCCAGCTGCGCGTGCTCGGCCGGGAGGAGGACTGACATGACGACGCGGACCATCGCGCGGACGACGCCCCGGCGTTCTCGCGCCATCCCTCCCCTCTCCCGTCCGGCATACGTCGTGCTCGGCACCGTGCTCGCGGTCGTCGCCGTCGCACCGATCCTCACCACCGTCATCCGGTCGTTCCAAGGCCGGAACGCCGACGCTGAGGGACTCACCCTCGGGTCCCTGGTGCAGCTCACCTGGCGGAACTACGGCATCCTCTTCAGCTCGTCGGCGGACATCCTGCGTTACGCGGTGAACTCCGCGGAGGTCGGCGTCGCGACCGCGCTCATCGCGCTCTTCGCCGCGGTCACGGCGGGCTACGTCCTCGCGCGCGTGCGCGCGCGCTGGGTGGATCGCGTCTTCCTTCTCGTCCTTGCCCCGATCGTCGTTCCGATCCAGGGTCTGCTCACGCCCCTGTCCGTCGTGCTCAAGGACCTGGGGCTGCTCAACACCCTCGCCGGCGTCGTGCTGGTGCTCGCCACCTATCAGCTGCCGTTCTCCATCTTCGTGATGCGCAACGCCTTCGCCGCGATCTCGGTGGAGCTCGAGGAG
Organism: Amnibacterium sp.; assembly: GCF_051956055.1. NCBI lineage: Bacteria > Bacillati > Actinomycetota > Actinomycetes > Micrococcales > Microbacteriaceae > Amnibacterium > Amnibacterium sp. Next base: position 32,631 of record NZ_JBQCGC010000069.1, on the reverse strand, counting down.
TCCGCGAGACTCGACGGCTGCTCACAGCTGCAGGTCATGCTGCGCGTGATCCTGCCGTTGTCCTGGCCCGGGTTCGTCACGGTCGGCCTGTTCGGATTCATGGCGGGATGGAACGATCTGATCACCTCGGTCACCTTTCTCTCGAGTCAATCGACCTACACCCTCCCCATTGCCCTGACCCTGCTGTCCACGCACAGCAACTTCGGCATCAGCGTCGTCGACCCCGGGCTCGTCACGGGGGCGACGACCATCGCTGCACTGCCGGTGGTGGCCCTCTTCCTGCTGCTCCAGCGCTACTACGCCGAAGGCCTGACCGCGGGATCATCCCGATAGCCGGGCGGTGCTTCGCCGTCGGCGCCGCGGTTGATCATGACCTGCCAGGATGGAGTGGGCGAGGGGACCAAACACGCATGGATCGGCCGGTGCGCGTCGGAGACATCGCTCGTGCCGCGGGTGTGTCGCCGGGCACGGTTTCGAAGGTGCTCAACGACACCGGACAGATCGGCGACCGGACCCGCCAGAAGGTGCTCGAAGCCGCTCGCAGCCTCGGGGTCAGCGTCCGACGACGCGACGGAATCGCCTCCCGCTACGACCGACGTGAGCTCACGCTCGGCATCCTGAGCACCGACGAGTACGGGCGCTTCATGGTGGGCACGCTCAGCGGAGTCGAAGATGTCGCGACGGGGGCCGAGGTGGACCTCATGCTCGGAGCGATCCGCGGCGACGCCGTCCGAGAGAACTATCACGTCGCGCGGCTGCTGAAGCGCGGTGTCGACGGGATCCTCGTCACCGGGTCGACGAGCGAGACTCGACCATCGATAGGACGGTTCCCCGGAGTGCCGGTCGTCTACGCACTCGGAGCCTCCGACGACCCCGGCGACCACTCGGTGGTTCCGGACGACCACGCAGTCGGCTACGTCGGCGTGCAGCACCTGCTCGCACTCGGTCGTTCCTCCCTCGCAGTCATCGCGGGCCAGGAGGACAGTCTCACCAGCTCGAGACGCGTGGCCGGCGCCCGCGCAGCGGCCGCGGAGCTCGGTTCCCCGGGCTTGCGACTCGAGGTGCTCCACGGCGAGTGGACGGAGAACTGGGGGCGGACAGCCGCTGCCGGACTTGTCGCGGGCGGCAAGGATCTGGACGCGATCTTCTGCGTCAGCGATCAGGTCGCCAGAGGTGTGCTCGACCACCTTCGGGAACGCGGCATCCGCGTGCCGACGGACATCGCCGTGCTCGGGGTCGACAACTGGGACCTGATGGTCGAGGCTGCGCGGCCGACATTGACCAGTGTCGATCTGAACCTGCGGAAGATCGGCGAGCTCGCCGCGACGCGTCTGCTCGCCGCAGCGCGTGGGGAAGCGCTGCCGCGCGGCATCGAGTACGTGCGCCCGTTCGTCGTAGCCCGGCAGTCGACCTGATCGGTCTCGCCCGCGGACGGCGCGACACCGGCTCTACCGATCGTGCGGCGCTGATCGTCGGCGCGCCCTCAGCGCGACGGCCCCGCTGCGATCGATCGCTCGAGGTGCAGCCGGTCGAGGACGGCGTCCGTCGCCTCCGCCATCGACGCCGGGCTCGACTGCGCGAGCCACGCGTCGAGCGCGACGTGGAAGACGAGGGCGCCCAGCTCCGCGATCAGCCGCGCGTCGGGTGGCGCTTCGCCGCGGTCGACGAACGCCGCCTGCGCGGCCACGACGAGGTCGGCCCGCTTCAGGGCGTCGCGCTCGCGGAGCGAGTCGTCGGCCGCGACGATGCGCCGCCAGGCCGCCGTCTCCTCGCGATGCCCGTCGAAGCGCGTCGCCGCCACCTCGCGGAGCACGCTCCGGACCACCTCCACCGGGGCCAGTCCCGGAGGTGCGGCACGGATCAGGCTCGCGGCGAACTCGGGGATCTCGTCTCCGCCGAAGATCACCTCGCGCTTGTCGGCGAAGTAGCGGAAGAAGGTGCGGGTCGTGAGGCCGGCGCGGGCGGTGATCTGCGGCACCGTCGTCTCCGCGTAGCCCTGCTGCGCGAACAGCTCGAAGGCGGCGCGTTCGAGCCGCCCGCGCGCATCCGGAGCCCACCGCATCCGTCGACTGTACGTGATGACACCTCATGTCATACTCCTCCCATGACACGACGTGTCATCGAGGGAGAGGGAGACGATGATCCGAGCAGCACGGCGGCCCCTGGTCCGCCTCGCATGATCGACGGGGACGAAGCGCTGTGGTTGCGCTCGCCGGGCGGCCGGTTCGAGGTCCGGTCCGCCCCGCGGCCGACCGCCGGCCCCGGGCTGGTCGTGATCCGGGTGCGAGCGATCGCGGTGAACCCTGTCGACGCGATCGGTGGACCTCTGCGCCGCATCGTCACGCCGTGGCTCCGCTATCCCGCGGTGCTCGGCAGCGATGTCGCGGGTGAGGTCGTGGCCGTCGGCGACGGCGTGACGCGCCTCCGGATCGGCGACCGGGTCCTCGGGTACGCGGCCGGCCAGGAGCGCATCCGCAACTCTCCGGCGGAGGGCGGGTTCCGGCGGTACGTCGCCGTCCTGGCACGGGTGTGCACCGCGATCCCGGACGAGGTGACGTTCGAGCGCGCGGCCGTGCTGCCGCTCGCGCTGTCGACGGCCGCCGCCGGCCTCTTCGAAGCCGACCAGCTCGGGCTCCCGATGCCGGCGATCCCGGTCGCGCCGCGGGAGGACGTGGTGCTCGTCTGGGGTGCCTCGACCAGCGTCGGCTGCAACGCCGTCCAGCTCGCGCGGGCGAGCGGGTTTGCTGTGGTCGCGACGGCCGGACGACGGAACCACGAGTTCGTCCGGTCGCTGGGCGCGGAGGCCGTGCTCGACTACCGGGACGGCGACGTCGACCAGCGCATCGTCGAGGCGGTGGGGGACCGGCGGCTCGCCGGGACCGTCGCCATCGGCAGCGGGTCGCTCACCCATGCGCTGCGGATCGCTCGGCGCCTCCCGGGGACGAAGCGCATCGCCTCCGCCTACCCGGATCCGATCACGCGCGCCCGATCGCTGGCCGCGCGAGCACGGGGGCTGCGCGTCAGCTCGATCTGGGGCGGGACGCCGGTCCGCTCGGCGGTCGGTCCCGCCGTGTTCCGGGACTACCTGCCTCCGGCGCTCGAGGACGGCCGCTTCCGGGCCGCCCCCGGTCCGGTCGTCGTCGGCGCGAGCCTGGGGGACATCCCGGAGGCGCTCGCCCGGCTCCGCGCGGGCGTCTCGGCGTCGAAGCTCGTCGTCACGCTCGAGTGATGTGCGGCCGCGAGTCGGGGGTCACTGCGCCCCGGCATCCGTCGCCTGGTCCGGTGCCGCATCCAGCGGCGACGTGGCCGTCGACGCCGCCCGCCGGCTCCGCAGCTGGTGCCGGCTCCGGGAGAGCGGGTACTTCGCGTCGAGACGCGGCTCCAGGACCAGGGTCCGGAGCGCCCGGAGGATGATGAACCCGGCGAACCAGTAGGAGACGAGCAGTGGCAGCCCGTACTGGCCCGTCGTGAACGTGAAGAGCGTGACGACGACCCCGACGCCGATGTAGAGCCAGCGCCACGCGGATGTGACGCGGTCGCGGGCCGTCTGCTGCACCTCCGTCCGGGCGGCCATGGACTCCACGCGGTCGCCGAACTCCTGGCCATCGAAGGCGGTGTAGAGGTCGCGCACGGGCACCCGCAACGCGGATGCGACGAGGGACAGCGTCTCCAGGCTGGCGTCGTGGCCCGCCTCCAGGCGCTGGACCGTCCGGATCCCGACACCGCTCTCGGCGGCGAGGCGTTCCTGCGTCCAGCCCAGGTCCTGCCGGAGGGAGGCGATGCGCGACTCGTTCATGCGCTCGATGATCCCTTCCCTCCTCCGGTGGACGCCACGTCGCGGAGCCGCCAGCGAGCCGCCACGGGGCGCCAGTCGGCCGCCAGTCATCGAGACCGCCCCCGAGCTCGTCGTCAGGGGGTGCTGAGGTGCCACCCCTCCGGCGCCTCACCGGACGTCGTGTGCCAGTGCTCCCGGGGACCGGAGGCGTGCAGCGTGTCGGTGAGCCACCAGGTCTGGTCCGGATCCCAGCCGCACAGCAGCGTCGCGGTCGTGCCGTCGAGCGGGATCCGCCGGGTCGCCGTCGCGAGGTACCCGAGGACGGAGAGGTGCACCGCGTCGTAGTCGCGGCTCACCGCCTCCCAGTCCGGGATCAGCCACCGATCGTCCGTGCCGGTCACGCGGTACCAGTCATGACGGCGGGACCAGGTGACGTCCAGCGGGAAGCGGGTCACCAGGTCCGCCCACGCCTGGGGACCGTCGATCTCCGCGATGCGCGGCGGCGTCCTCGGCCGGACCGGATGGACGAAGGCGTCCCACTGACCGAAGCTGTCCTCCTCCCAGAGGAGGTTCGCCGAGCCCAGCCCCGGCAGGGCGCGCGTGGTGGGGACCCCTGCGGGCGTCGGGGTCGACCACCACGTGCCCGACCAGTTGGCCGTCGGGTCGTCCGGCCGCTCCGTCCGTGCTCGCGTGTTGTCGGCCTCCTCGTCCGTCCGCCAGGTGGCGAGTCGAGCGGCGAGGCCGTCGAGCCTGGGTTCCGCGGCCGGGAAGTGCTCGTCGTAGCGAGCGGTGTACCGCTGCGCGCCGAGGTCGATCCCGGTGGACCACCACTGCGCCGCGGGGGCGCGGCTGATCGCCGCCGCGATCGGCGCCAGGGCCGCGGTCAGCGCCGGGTCGGCTGCGACGCGGTCCTCGTCGCGCGGCTCCTGCCAGCCCATGGCGGCGCTCACCGTGTCGTCCATCGCGTCCGCGAACGCGAACGGGCCATCCCAGTGCTCGACCGGGGCGGGGTCGACCTGCTCGAGCGCGGAGCGCAGCGCCGCTCGCCCCCCTCCGTCCCCGGGGTGCCGAGAGGCATGGAACCACGCGCCTCCCACTGCCTGGTCGAGCTGATGTGCGACGGCGAGGCAGAGGTGCCTGCCCCGCGGCCCGGCGAGGAGGGCGGAGAGCGACTGGTGCACGGCCCCAGCCTGCCGGAGCCACGTGCCGATGGGCGCGGCCTCGCCCTGGGCGGCCGTGCCGGACCGCTGCTGCCGCGGCGGGGGTCGGTCAGGCCGCGGTGAGCGCGTCGGACACCCGCCAGAGCCGGTCCGCCAGCTCCGGATCGAGGGCCCAGGCCTTGACGCCGTGCGGGTGGTCCGCGAGGGCGGCGTCGTTCGGGACCGGGTACGCCTCCCGGCAGTCGTCGAGGTAATGGCCCCCGGTCTCCGCGAACTCGGGCGCGACCGCGGCGGATCGCTGAGAAGGTCTTTCGGTAGACGCCGAGCTCGAGGCGGGACGTGTACACCGACCCGTGCAGGTACTCGCCGGGCTCTGCGTGATCGCGAGACGGACACGAGGATCAATTGGTTCAGGCCCACGCCATGCCTCGAACATCGAGGCGATTGCCCCCACCACACGGTCCTGAGGCATCGCCGATCTGTTGATGCGGTTCTGCCGCTGATGAATTGGCGATATATCGCCGGCTCAGATCGCCACGGGGGCGCCTGGGCCGTGCGACTCCGCCGCAGGGCGCGGGAGCGGGGCGCGGTGGACCGGTCGTCGCGCCTCGTTGTAGCGTGTCCGCGCGCGGTCCCGGACCTGGGAACGTCGGAACCAGTTCGGAGGGCCCGTGAGTCAGCGGGTCACGATCCTCGATGTCGCCGCGGATGCCGAGGTGTCCATCGCGTCCGTGAGTGCCGCCCTCAACGGCCGTCCAGGGGTGTCAGCGGACACCAGGGCGCGCATCCTCCAAAGTGCCCAGCGCCTCGGGTGGGTTCCGTCCGTTCGCGGTCGCGGACTGTCGGGTAAGCGTTCCTACGCGCTCGGCCTGGTGCTCACCCGCCAGCCCGAGGTCATCGAGTCGGACCCGTTCTTCGCGGGCTTCATAGCCGGCGTCGAAGGGGTGCTGCAGAACCGCGGCTACGCTTTGGTGCTGCAGCTCGCCGGACGCGACGAGGGTCTCGAGCGCTTCCGCCAGCTGCATCTGGACAACCGAGTCGACGGTGTTTTCATCACCGACATGTCTGTCGACGATCCGCGCGTCGCCCTCGTATCCGAGATTGGGCTTCCCGCTGTCGCGATCAACTCCGCGCCCGGATGCGCCATCACCTCGGTGCGGCAGGACCAGAGCGTCGGGTTCGGCGAGCTCGTGCGTCGCGTCGTGGAGCTCGGGCACCGCGACATCGCACACGTCGCCGGACGCCGCGGCATGATCCACACCCGGCAGCGCATCGACGTCTGGCGTTCGACGTTGCGCGACGCAGGCATCCCGGCCGGGCGGCTCGTCTACGGCGACTTCTCGACCGAGAGTGGTAGCCGCGCGGCCGATCGGCTGTTGAACGGGCCGAACCGGGCACCCACTGCCGTCGTATGCGCGAATGACCTCATGGCCATCGGATTCATTGCCCGTGCGAGCGCCCTCGGCTTCGATGTCCCGCACGACGTGTCGGTCACCGGTTTCGACGGCATCCACCTCGGCGCCTACGTGCGGCCGGCCCTCACCACCGTGATCACGTCGCCACGTGAACTCGGTGCCGAGGCCGCGAAGACGCTGCTGCGGCTCGTCGACGGGCAGTCGGCTGCCGACCGCGACATCGCACCGACTCGTCTGCTGGAGCGGGATTCGCTGGTCGCGCGCTCGCGCTGACCTTCGAACACAGGGCTAAAACGTTTAGCCCCCGATGGTCGTGTTTGGGCGGGTGGGAGTGGTAGGTTCGCGGAACCGAAACGTTATGCCAATGGAGGCATCATGGTGACAACGAAGTTCCACCGAGCGCGGGTCCTCGCCCTCGCTTCAGTCCTGGCCGTCGGCGCGATCGCACTAACGGCCTGCAGCTCGGGCTCGAGTGGTGCCGCACCGACCGCCGGCGGCGATGCCACCGGGCAGCTGAACATCCTCGTCTCGAGCGCGCCAGGATCCGATGCGGGCTTCCAGGCCGTGACGAAGGCATTCGAGAAGAAGTACCCGAAGGTGACCGTCAACCTCTCGGCCGTTCCCAATGAGAACTACAACCAGGCACGATCCTCGCGACTCACCGCGGGAAGCGTGGACATCGTCGTCGCTGCGCCGCGGCAGGTCCCCAGCTATGTGCCCGCATCGAACGAGGGAGACGACGCTCGTCTCGCCGACCAGGGGGGCTACCTGGACCTGACCAACGAGTCCTTCATGAAGAGCTTCAATCCCACCGTGCTGAACGCCGCGAAGTACAAGGGCAAGAACTACACCGTGCCAACCGGCCTCAGCTACTACACCGGCATGTTCTACAACAAGAAGATCTTCACAGACAACAACCTGAAGGTGCCCACCACCTGGAGCGATCTGCTGAAGACCTGCGCCGCGCTGAAGGCCAAGGGCGTCGTGCCGTTCGGCATCGCGGGGAAGGACTCCGCCGGCGTCATGACCCTCGGCGTGACCGAAGGCCTCTACCCGTCGGCCGATGCGATGAACACCCTCGCCAAGGACCTCTACGCGGGCAAGACGAAACTCAACACCGGCAAGCCGCTCGATCTGATGAAGAAGGTGCAGACGCTCTACGGCTACGCGGAGCCGAACTTCGCCGGTGTCAGCTACGCGACCATGACCGCGGACTTCGTCAACGGCAAGTTCGCGATGATGCCCGACGGCACCTGGAACACCACGACCCTGCAGAAGTCGGGCGCCGGAAAGCTCGACTTCGGATACGTGCCGCTGCCCTCGAGTGACACCGCGGCCGACAACGCCAACCTCGGCGGCAAGGTCGAACTGTCCCTAGCCGTGCCGGCGAACGCGAAGAACCAGAAGGCAGCCATCCAGTGGCTCGACTTCTTCACCAAGAACTACAAGCTGTTCAACGACCAGGCGGGCTTCGCCCCCGCGGTGCAGGGCGCGACGAGCGATCCCTTCTACACCTCGATCCAGCCGTACACGAAGACGTTCCTCCCCGCATGGGACACCATCTGGATCACGAACACCAAGGCCGGCCCGGCGGCATCCGTCCCCTTCAACTGGGCCGGCATCGCGCCGATGGGCAATGCCGACGCCCAGGGCGCGGCCGACGCGGCGCAGCACGACTGGCAGGCGGGCCTCGGCAAGTAGGCCGCGCCGTCAGCGGGGAGGGCGCACCGCAGCACCCTCCCCGCCTCACCCCCTTCCGCTGCACGATGCCATCCGCCTAAGAGAGCCGGTATGCAGAGCTCGAACAACACCATCTTCGGCCGGAGGACCATTCCTCAGCTGACCTTCGCGGCCGGGATCTCGCTGGTCGTCGTCTTCTCGCTCGTGCCGGCCGTCGGCGTCCTCGCGCTGTCGTTCACCGACATCCGCGCGCTGCCCTTCCTGCCCGTGAACTGGGTCGGTCTCGACAACTACTTCACGTTCTTCTCCTCGGCGCAGCTCGGCTACAACCTGCACGCGCTCGCGAACACCTTCGTCTTTGCGATCGCGGTCACCGTGCTGCAGAACGGGATCGCGCTGTTCGTGGCGCTGCTGCTGAACCAGCGACTGCGAGGACGCAACTTCGCCCGAGCCGTCGTCTTCATGCCGACGATCCTTGGCGTCACCGTCATCGGGCTCATCTTCACCCTGATCTTCAACCCCTCCGGCGGCCCCGCTGCGGCGGTGTGGAGCTGGTTCGGCAGCTCGTCCGCGTTCTTCGGCGACCCGAAGCTGGCGATGACGCTGGTGATCGCCGTGCAGGTCTGGTCCGGTCTCGGCGTCGCGGTGGTGATCTACCTCGCCGGCCTGCAGGCGATCCCGCAGGACCTCTACGAGGTGGCCTCCATCGACGGCGCCACCAGCTGGCAGCGGACACGGAACGTGACGCTGCCGCTGCTCGCTCCCTCGATCACCGCCAACACGCTGCTGTCGGTCATCGGTTCGTTGCAGAGCTACCAACTCATCTACGTGCTGACCGGCCCCATCAACCCCGCCACCCAGGTGCTGTCGCTCGCGATCTTCACCCAGGGCTTCGGCGGAGCCCAGGGCGGGGCGGCCCTGTCGCAGGGCTACGCGGCCGCGATCTCGATGGTGCAGTTCGTCATCGTGATGATCGCCTCGTTGCTGACCCTGTCCTAGCTGCGAGGGAAGGAGACGGAGCTGTGAGCGTTCTCACGAACACCCCGGCCCCAGATTTCACGAGGGCCGACGATCCGCAGCCGGGGACCCGCACCGCGGGGCGGCGCAAGCGCGTCACCGTCGGCAAGGTCGTGCAGTACGCGCTGCTGGTCGTCGTGCTGCTGATCTATCTGGCCCCGCTCGTGTACCTCGTCAACACAGCGCTGAAGTCGAACACCGAGTTCTTCTCGAATCCGACCGGCGTCGTGCAGGCGCCCGACTTCGGCAACTTCGTGACCGCGTGGCAGAAGGGCGGCTTCGGCTCCGCGGTCTGGAACAGCGTGCTGTACACGTTCAGCGCCGCGGCCCTCGGAACCGTGATGTCGCTCATGGTGGCGTTCCCGGTGGCCCGCGGCTACGTCAAGCACCCGCGGGTCTGGAGCGGCCTGTTCGCCGCCATGCTGTTCCTGCCCAACACGCTCATCACCGTGTTCCAGCTGGTGCTGCGACTCCACCTCTACGACACGCAGCTCGGGTACATCCTCGTGCTCGCGTCGGGGGTCGGCATCGGTCCGCTGCTGATCACCGGCTACCTCAAATCGGTGCCGCGCGAGCTGGACGAAGCGGCCGCGCTCGATGGCGCCGGCTACCTGCGGTACCTGTTCGGGTTCCTGCCCGCGCTCATCAAGCCCGTGCTCGCGACCGTGTTCATCCTGCAGGCGATCGGATGCTGGAACGACATCATCCTGGCGACGATCCTGCTGCCCGATCAGTCGAAGTTCCCGCTGACGCTTGGCCTGTTCGCCTTCAAGGGCACCTATTCGAGCGAGTGGAGCCTGCTCGCGGCAGCGACGATCATCGTCGCTGCGCCGATGCTGATCGTCTACGTCTTCCTGCAGCGGTTCCTCGTCGCGGGCGTCGTCGGCGGGGCGGTGAAGGGATGACCCGGCTCGCCGTGATCGGCGCCGGTAGCTTCGGCGGCTTCATCATGACCGCCTCCCGCCAGACGGCGGGCGTCCGCATCGTCGCGGTTGTGGATGCGGATGCCGCTCGCGCCCAGCGCGCTGCGGGTGCCCACGACGCCCGGGTGTCCACCGTGGACGATGCACTGCATGCGGCGGATGTCGACGCGGTCGTGATCGCGACACCGCCGTCGTCCCACTTCGCGCTCGTGACCGCCGCGCTCCGCGCCGGCAAGGATGTCTTCTGCGAGAAGCCGTTTGGGGCGGACGCCGCCGAGGCGCGCGAGCTGAAGGCGCTCGTCGCGGAGACCGGACGGGTGCTGGTTGTCGACCACGTGCTGCGCTACAACCCGCTGCTTCTCGCCATCCGGCGCCTGCAGGAGCAGCTGGGGTGGCACGCTCGCCGCTTCCTCTTCGAGAACGACGCGGCCGACGAGAGCCTGCCACCGGAGCACTGGTTCTGGGAACGGTCACTGTCGGGCGGCATCTTCGTGGAGCACGGCGTGCACTTCTTCGACGTGGCGCAGCTGTTCCTCGATGCGCCCGCGCAGCAGGTGGTGGCCGCGGAGACCCGGCGGGACGGCTGGCCGGCGCCCGACCTCGTGTCGGCAACGGTCGTGCACGGCGACGCGTTGGCCACCCACACCCACTCGGTCACGCACCTGCATCGTGCGGAGCGGCAGCTCATGCGGCTCGACTTCGGGCTCGCCGAGGTGCGCGTCGACGGGTGGATCCCGGTGAGCGCGGAGCTGGTCGCCTACACCGACGCCTCGGGTGAGGCGACGTTGCGCGCCGTACTCCAGGAGCCGGGGCTGCTGGAGGTGCCGGGCGTGCCGCTGCCGGCGCAGCCCGTGGCGATCGACGCGGTGGACGCATCCGAGGCGGGGCTCATGGACCGGCCGGACGCCACGCGCCGCGTGACCGCGCGGCTCACCCTCGGCGGTGAACTTGCGAAGCAGTCGGTGTACGCCGCCGGCGTCGCGGCGGCGCTTGCCGACCTGCACGCGTGCCGGGCGGACGCATCCCGCCGTCCGCGATCCAACGCCGACACCGCGGCGGCCGCAGTCACCGTCGCCGAACTCGCCACCCGCGCCGCCGAGTCCGGCCGTGCGCACACGATCGACCCGAACGAGGTCCGCGAGTCGGCGCTCGCGCGCTGACCGCGGGTCGGAAACCAGGCACACCACACCATGCATCCCTTGACCGACCAGGCGCTGCGCGACGGCTACGAGCGCGCGCTGCAGCGCACCAACGCCACGACGGACGCCCTGTCGACCGACGACTTCTCCGCCGTCTGGCCCGACCGGCCCGACTGGGCGATCGGGCCGTTCTCCAAAGACCCCGCCATGACCTTCCGGTTGGACGGGCAGTGGCCCGACCCCACCGGGATCGGCTGGACGAGCTCGTCGATCTTCAACCCGAGCATGATTGAGCGGCACGGCCGCTTGCACCTCTTCTACCGCGCCTCGCCGAAGAAGGAGAGCCTGGAGAGCCGGATCGGCTCGGCCGTGTGGACGCCCGGCGGGGGATGGCGCGACGGGGACAACCCGGTGGTGTACCCGACGCTCGATAACGAGCTCCTCGGCACTGAGGATCCGAAGGTCTACTCGGCGAACGGCCGCTACTTCCTCTTCTACAACGGCATCTGGCCGCTCGAGGGCACTCCCGAGCAAGCGGCCCACCCGTCGCCCGGATGGCCCCTCGGCGATGTGGGCTGCGACATCAACCTCGCGGTGTCGGACGACCTGCTGCACTGGGAGAAGCGGGGCCGCGTGGTGCCGCACGCGGTGTCGCATCTGTGGGCCAAGGGCGCCGTGATCCCGACCGACGGCACCGGCGAGGCCGTGCGGATCGGCGGCGAGTACCTCATGTTTCTGTCGGAGGGGTGCGGCGGCGAGCTCGTGGTCGGACGCTCGGACGATCTCGAGCACTGGGAGTTCAGCGGACAGCCGTACCTCGACATGACCGGCCTCGGCTCGCTGCACGAGGTCGCCTGTGCGGTCGTGCACGGTGAGGACCTCGTCCTCGACTTCTTCTACGCCGACGAGACCGGTGCCTTCGCCGCCGCCCAGGCCCGCTACACACTCGCCGACCCGTTCACCCAGCTCGAGGTCCACCGCGGCGGCTCCCTCGCCTGGGGCGGCCTGATCCGTCGCGACGGGCGATGGACCTTCGCGCAGGGGTGGGATGCCCCGTCCGGCGAACGCGAGCTCTACCTGTACCGGTCGGACGCGCCGTCCGCCCCCTCGACCCCTGCGGAGCACCGATGAGCACGACGACCTCGACGACCTCGACGACCTTTCCCTACCGCCTCACCCGTGTCGGCACGATCATGTCGCCCACGCCCGGCGACGAGCTCGAGGCCGAGGGGGTGCTCAACCCCGCGACCGCCCGCTCGGCCGACGGAAGGCTGTACCTGCTGCCGCGGCTCGTGGCCGCGGGCAACGTCTCGCGGATCGGGCTCGCCGAGATCACCGTCGATGGGGGCACCCCCGTCGGCGTGAGGCGCGCCGGCGTTGTGATGCAGCCCGAACGCGACTGGGAGCGCGGCTCGCAGAACGCCGGCGTCGAGGATCCTCGCGTCACCTTCTTGCCGGACCTCGGGCTGAACGTGATGACCTACGTCGCATACGGCCCGCTCGGGCCGCGCACCGCACTCGCCGTGGCGACCGACGAGCGATCGTGGCGCCGGCTGGGCCCGGTGAGCTTCGCCTACGACGACGCACAGGGGATCGACCTGGGGCTGTATCCCAACAAGGACTGCGTGTTCTTCCCGGAGATCGTGAACGATCCCGACGGCGTCCCGAGCTTCGCGATCCTGCACCGGCCGATGTGGGACCTGCGCGAGATCCGCCCGGGCGAGACCTCGAAGCCGTCCGGCTTGCCGGACGACCGGCCGAGTATCTGGATGAGCTTCGTTCCCGTCGATGCGGTGCGCGAGGACGTCACGTCGCTGGTCCGCTGGCGCAAGCACCGCGTGGTCGCCCGGCCGGAGGCGTCCTTCGAGACGGCGAAGATCGGCAGCGGACCGGCGCCCATCCGCGTGGGCGAGGGATGGCTGCTGCTGTACCACGGCGTCGTCGGCGAGATCGTCCCCGGCGTCGCGCAGCAGCAGAACGTGAACTACGCCGCCGGCGCGATGATCCTCGACGCGAATGAGCCGTGGAAGGTCATGGTTCGCACCACCGAGCCGCTGCTCACCGCGGAGACGACCGACGAACGGGACGGGATCGTACCCAACGTCGTGTTCCCCACTTCGATCGAGGAGATCGAAGGAACCCGATTCGTGTTCTATGGCATGGCCGATTCGAAGATCGGCGTCGCCCGTCTCGACCGACACGAGCACTGACTACGAAGTGCCATCCGGGGAGCGGTCCGACATGTGGTGTTCAAGCGTGTGAACGCTGGCGGAGGCTGCGGGTCGATATGCATGAGCGCCACTCTGCGGCGTGGCTTTGATGCGGGGACGGCTGCCGCATGAGCGGGTCGTCGCTCGGCGGAGGTGAGCGGCTCGGGCAAAGTCCGCGGCCATGACCCTGGTCACTTGCGCGGCGCTCTTCGACGACGAACTGCAGTCGGTCGCGGTCGCTCTGGACCGCATGGCGGCGCAGGAGCGTGTGCCTGATTTGTGCCTGGTTCCGTCGGCGACAGTCGCCCACATGTCCAGGGCAGAAGAGAAATCCCTGCTCGAGCGGGGAGCTCGGTGGTGGCTCCGACCGGCGTCGATCCGGTGGCCCTTCGATTTTCAGAGGCCGTCGAGTCCGATCAGGGGTTCTCGATAGATGGCGAGAGCGCCCACTGATCAGGGAGTGCAGTACTCGCGATCTATCGTGTCGGTGCAGGAGATCGTACGGCGTGTCGCGGGATGTGTGCCTGTTTTGTGCCTGATTCCAACGGTGCCTTTACTCGTGATGACAGACGGGCGTCCGCGTCCGCTATGACGTGTATCCGGTGGCGCCGACGCGCCGTCACACTAGGGAGAACGTCCTCCATGTGCCCTCGGCCTAGCGTCGGAGGGTGGCCCTGTATGACGTGTCGGTCAAGTGCGAAGGTCTGCATGGGCACTTGCTCCGTGACGTGCCGGAGGAGGTCGGCGGGCTCACGCTACGCGTAGAGAGACAGAAGCTGCTCGTGACCGAGCGACTCGACGTGAGCTCGAATGAGGAGGCCGTTGAACTCGGCACGCGCAATGCGATGAACCTCCTACGCGTACTGGCGGCAAGTTTCAGCGCCTACCGAATCGTGGACGTCACCGCCTCCCAGGTCGGGGGTGGCCTGAGTGGGAATGGGAAGCTCACCGCGGAGGTGAGCGTGACTCGATCTGTGGGGCCGGAGGCGCTGAGATACGCGGATTGGGACGTATGGGAACCTCGCCTTCAGGCAGCGCTTGACCTGTTTTGGCAGGCGCAGCTCACGGAGCTTGCGGAAGTTCGATTCGCGCTTGATATGGCCACGCTCGAACTGCTCGCGCGTCGCGAACGCCCCAACCTCCTGACGTCGACACTGGGCGAGAAAAAGAGCACCTACCTCGTCCGCAAAGTGCGCAAGACGATCAAGGAGGTGGTGGCCGAGGCGCTCGCCGAGAAACAGGTCAACTGGCTCGTGCAGCGCTTCTCATCAACCGACGCCGGCTCGAGCCTCGACGAGCTTCACGAATACCTGGATACCCACGCCCCGGAAGGGTTCGACGGGACGCCGTCTGCCAGTCGTCAGCAGATCGACGACTGGAGGACGGCTCGAAACCAGTACCTGCACGCCGGGGTCCGGCCGACTGTCGACCTGACCGCTGTGAATGTGCTGGTCGGGACCTGCCTGCGAACGGAGATCGGACTCTCACATCCTTCCGTGGCTCGCGCTGAGGGGAGAGGAGCATGAAACTCACCGCCCCATTGCAGTACCAAGGCCCCATTGCAGTACCAAGAGTGGCGAGATGAGGAGTGAGGGTGGCTGCGACACGCATGAGCATCGTCCCGTCCCGCTCTGCATGAAGGGAGCCTCGTGGCTTTGAATGAACTAGAAGAAGGCGTCACGCATCTCGGCATGCTGGTCGACGGTCTCGATGGCACCCCCTGGCTTGCGGCAGTCCTGTCGTACTCGCTCGATTCGGGCGTGAGCATCGAGTTGCCCTACATCGATCATCCCGATATCAGCCAGTTCGAGCACGTCAGACAGTGGGCCAAGGCGCAGGCGACTCCTTCGAACATGATCTTGCAGGCCCGAGATACAGACCTCAGTTTGTTCGGCTGCCGGTGGGGCGGACACACACAGCAACTGATGCGTGGCCTCGCGTTCATGCGCCTGACCGTTCAGGAGGTCGTGCTGGCCGAGCAGCAAGGCGACCTGTCCGAGCCGCTCATGGTCGATCGGGCTCGTTCCCACATGGACGGGCTAGCCGAGTCCACCGGCCTCACCGCAATCAGCTCGAAGCATGGTTATGACGAGGAAACAGGGCTGATCCGCTCCCTCCATGTGGATGTCGAGTCCGGTGAGGGGTTGCGTTGGACTCAGGGCGACGCCGAGATGACCATCGACATGACCTGGCAGGGGCACCACTCCCACCCGGGTCTCGAGGTCATGGAGTCCGCGGTACTGACGAGCAGGTTCCCTGAGCCGCGTCCATTCGAGGACCACGTGGCTGAGCACCGCAAGGTGTCGAACTTGCTCGCGTTCCTCTTCGGGTGTCCGATCGGGCTGCGGCGGCATCAGGTGAGCGATCAGAGATTCGCCCGCTCGATGGGCGACACGAAGACGTACAACCCCTGGGTCGAACTTATCAGCCGGGCAACGCAGCCCGACAGAAAGATGCCGCCGCCGACCCCGCAGCAACTGCAACAACCGCTCGCCCACCTGGCCCAGATCGGGGCGGTTGGGCTGTCCCGGTGGGCCGACCGTTGGGAGGAATGGGAGCGGGTCATCCTGCCAACTTCCGCTCGGCTCCGTCGTACCGGATCGACCGTAGAAGACATCGTGCTCAGTTCGTCTCTGAGCCTTGAAGCCGCGGGTCACCTCGTGGGGAAGGTCGACGGTGAGGAGGACACGTACACCCGGCGCAAGATCCCATCGACGTCCACCTACGTCCTGCGAGTTCTCGCGGACGTCGGCCTGGACTGGTCGGAGACAGCGGCGAGCTTGGTAGGGCTCGCACGAGGAGTCGCGAACAACTACAACGACATCAAGCACTATGACCGAGGCCGGTTCCCGGACGGCGTGCACTCCTATCTGATCAGCCGCGTGAGTCAGGTGCTCGTACGGCTCTTCCTGCTCAAGCGGATCGACGAGTCGGGGGCCCTCGTGGAGGCCTACGGCAAGTCGTATCCCTTCACCCAGTTGAAGGAGGCGTTCGCTGCCCAGGGGAAGTTCCTCGACGTCGACGGCCATTTTGGACCCTGGCCCCGCTGAGGACCCCCAGTCGTCCGGTGCCCGCCCGCGAGCAGGGCAGCAGAACCAACCGGCGGCGAGCCAGCTAGCGCCTCCACATCGCTGTGCTGCGAACGCACATCTCCGACGCCATCGACCGGATGCGTCGAGTCTGCAGCCTCAAGTTCAAACCCGCGTCCGTGGCAGTCGGCCAGCTGCGGCCGGTCGCGACTGCGGGTAGGGCCGCCAGTGCGCTGCGGAGCTTCCGTTCCGAGCGCGTCTGCTTCAGGCGTCCGACAGGCTCAGCTCAATCTGTGGAAGGCGCCCGATCCAGCCCCTCCGACTCCAACTCTCGAAGCGCCTTCTCGGCAAAGCCGCGGATGGCGTCGTGGTCGAACGTCCCCGAGCGCCACTCGCGGATTGCCTGCAGGATCCCGGTAATGCCTCCGGACCGCTTCTCCGGAGCCCCTTCACACACCACATACCACCACTGCGCCAGCACGGTAAGCGTCACGGCGTCGTCCTTCCGCGCCCGTAGCCGTGAGGCCTCGAGTAGCGCAGTCGCCTGCGATGCATGTGGCGGGAGAGGGCGGAAGATCAGTCCAGCCTGCGTCAGCTGCGGTGGCGTCACGAGCCACTGTCTGAGCTCGACAAGGTAGTCGCCCGCCGCTGCGAAGAACTGCCCAAGAGCCGTGTCGAGTCCCGTCTCGTATGCGCCCTGCTGGGCGAAGTTGGCGATTTGTGTCGCACGCCATGAGGCGACCAGTGCTGCGATGCCGACGAGGAGGCTGCCGACCGTGCCGATCACGACGAATACGAAGGTCGCGACGTCAAGCCCTGAGCCGGATTGCTGCACTGCATCCGTCAATTCCCGAATCGCGCAGGTGATGTCATCGGAAGTGCAGGCCACCGCGAGACGGTACCGGGTCGACGGCAGGGCCCCTTCGACGAGCCGAAGGTGCGAGGACGGGTCGTAGGCGACTCGCTACTGGGCAGCGCCAGACCCCTCGTTTGCCACCTCGTCGGGTGCGAGGGGTTCAGCGAGGGGTTTCGGGCGTCTCGCCCTGTCCTGGCCTGCCACCTCCGCTGACGCGGCTTCCGAACCACCCTCACTCAGCTTAATAGCGTGCTGAGCAAGGGTGGTTCGGAAGTGCAGGTGGCAGGCCAGGACAGGGCAAGAGGTGGTGGGTTGGAGTTGAGGTAGGGCTGGTTGTCAGATGTGGGCATGGAGACGAGAAGAAGCGTGAGGTGATGTCAGGTGAGATGACGTGAGCTGGAGGAAGAGGGGTTGAAGGGGGATTGTCGGAGGGGACTGGTGAGGTGCGGGCGGAAACGAGGTCGTGATGTGCGAGATCGGTCGGGGTTGATCCGTGAGCGGGGCCATTGAGCGTTATGTGACCGCGGGTGGGGATGTTCGCTACTCGGTTCGGTATCGGAAGCCAGATCAGCGGCAGGCTCGGAAGTCGGGCTTCCGAACGAAGCGCGATGCGCAGGCCTACCTCGCCGCGCAGACCACCGCGAAGGAACGTGGTGACTGGATCGACCCGAGTCTGGCGAGAACGACCGTCGGGGAGTGGGCGGTCAGTTGGTACGCGAGCAAGGCGGCGCGGAAGGCCACGACGCTGTCCGGGTATAGGCACTCCCTCGACAAGCACGTGCTGCCTCGCTGGAAGGACGTGCCGCTGGCCGCGGTGACGCACGAGGACGTGCAGGCCTGGGTGGTCGGTCTGAGCGCGCACCTCGGGCCATCGGCCACGCGGCAGACGTTCCTTGCGCTCCGGATGATGCTCGGATACGCGGTCCGGAGCCGCCGGTTATCGCGGAACGTCTGCGACGGGGTGGAGTTGCCGAAGCTCGTGCAGGTCGAACGGGCCTACCTGTCGCACGCGCAGGTCGCGCAGCTCGCCGCTGCGGTCGGCTCAGATGGGGACATCGTGCGCTTCCTCGCGTACACCGGGCTCCGCTGGGGTGAGATGGCGGCCCTGAAGGTCGGGAGGGTCGACTTCGCGCGCCGGCGGCTCGAGGTCGCTGAAGCGGTGTCCGATCCGCGCGGGGTGCTCGTGTGGTCCACACCGAAGACGCATGAGCGCCGCACGGTCGCGTTCCCGGCGCTCCTCGTCCCACTGCTCCAGGCTCGCTGCGCCGGGAAGGGTCGGGACGCGTTGGTGTTCGCCGGCGCGGACGGCGGGGTGCTGCGGAACGGGAACTGGCGGCAGCGGTTCTTCGACCCCGCGGTCCGACGTGTGATCGCGGAGGATCCCGCGTTCCCCAAGGTGACTCCGCACGGTCTTCGGCACACCGCGGCATCGCTCGCGATCTCGGCCGGCGCGAACGTGAAGGCAGTGCAGCGGATGCTTGGGCACAAGTCGGCGGCGATGACCCTCGACACCTACGCGTCGCTGTTCGAGGACGACATGGAGTCGGTCGCGGTCGCGATGAATCGCATGGCGGCGCAGGAGTCTGTGCCTGATTTGTGCCTGGTTCCCGTTTCAGAGGCAAAGCACATGCCTGAGAAGAAACGAAAAACCCCCGGTCTCCCGGGGGTTTCAGTGGTGGCTCCGACCGGCGTCGATCCGGTGACCTTTCGATTTTCAGTCCTCTTGAGGGGGTTGAATCCGCGGGCCGGAACGTGCCTGATCCGCGCCGTTATGCGGATCTGGAGTCATTGGGATCGCTCAGGGTTGCGCTCGATCTCACTCGTTTGTGGCCAAAATGTGGCCACGGCCAGCCATCCCGACACGCCGTGATGGATCAGGACATGGGCAACAGTTCTGCATCAGGACGTGCTCACTCGAACGGCCACAGGCCGTCGGATCGTGCCCGTGCGCGGATGCGCTCGAAGTCGGCCGCGCGGCCCTGGCCCGCGTACTCAGCGCGGAGCTCATCCACCAACTGCTGCAGTCGGGCGAGCCAGTCCTGACTGGACGGTTCGTCCATGCGCCCAGTGTCGGTGGCGCTGCGCCGGGCGGCAGGGACGAAGGTCCTCGGTCTGTCGCCAGCCTGACGCGTTCGACGTGGGCGCGATCTCGGTCCTCGAGTTCCAGGCCGATGTGGGGCGTGCAGCCGATACGTCGTGCGTGTCGACCCAGTCGCCCCCAGTGAAGACGCCATAGAGATCGACCTCGTGGTCGTCGTCGCGAGCCTCTTTCGCGCTGGGCAGGACCGCATCGGCCGGGAGATGAGTTCTTCACTAGTTTTGCTTTGCCCTGGCAGGTAAGGGTTCGGCAAAACCGCAGGACAACTTGGGTGTTGCGCGCGAGGTCACGGATGCGCTCGATGCCGTGCTGGCAGGCGCGACCGGGCGGAGTTGGAGAGTGAAACGCTGGACTTCAAGCAGGTGGGCAGGTCGGTCCAGGAGACGCTGGGAAACCTCCGAAGCGGCATCGTGCTTCGCGAAGGCAAGCGACGGGACGCTGGCCGTGGGCTGGCGGACAAGCTCGCCGGAGATGCGGCGTTCGTCGGTTGTGCTCTTGGCGTCGGTGCTGTGCGACGCGCGATCTTCGAGCGGGTCGAGCCGCCTCTCACGGTCGATGTCGAAGCGGTCACGCATGCCGGGCACGTTTCGACCTCGCGGATCCTCGGCGACCTCGTCGCTCGAGGGCTCCTGGCGCGGACGTCTGCGGCCTCGCGCGGACCATCGGTGACGTACGGGCCCGGTCCTGCCTTCCCGAGCAGGAGACGCCATCGCGTGCCCGGAAGCAGACGGCGGCTTCCGGGGCCGGAGACGCTTCCCCAATGCTCGACCTCGGAGAGGAGGGGGACTGACCGACGCGTCGGCGTTGCGACGGTCGCCCGACGCCTTCCCGGATTTCCGTGACGCGATGGACCGCATCAGTTGAGTGCTTGAGAACCTCCGCGCGAGTGCGCAGTTCGGGGAATGAACGGGGAGTTCGACAGTACCGGGCGGACCGGGAGCCGGCCCTTCGGGTGAGCTCTCGCCGTCCTCAGTGTCGCGCCGGCACCAGTGCGACGACGGCGATCACCGCCAGGACCGCGATGAGCATGTAGGCGACATAGGCGTCGAGACGGCCCGACTGCAGCCGCTTTGCCGCGCGGACGACGGCCTGAGCAGCGGGGATCAGCGGGCGGTAGAGGAACCGTTCGACCACATCGACCACATCGACCGTGTAGCCGAGTGAGACGCCGCCGACGCCCTGCTCCTGCTCGGCCTGCTCGCCGTGCAGCCGACGCACCTGATGCCTGGTCAGGAGCACGCCCGCGAGGACCTTCCGCACGGGGTTCACGAAGGCGAAGGAGGTGTAGCCGCGACCGTCTCGCACGCCCGGGGATCCCGAGGTCCATGCCGGCACCCGCCGCACCCGCAGGAGCCGGCCGCGGGAGACCACTGCCGCAGCAGCGCCGATGAGCAGCGTGTAGGCCGGTAGCACGATCCAGAGCAGCGACGGTGACAGGGCCGAGAACCCGCCGAACACCGGCTGCAGGATCCAGCCCTGCACCGCAGCAGAGGTCGTGGTTCCCACCAGGGGCCGGAGGCCGGCGGCGATGAGCCCCACCTCGAGCGGGGCGAGCATCGCCGCGCCCACGCAGCCCGCGGCGAGCAGGAGCATGCCCGCCCGACTGGCAGGGCTGCGCTCCGCGCTCGTCGACGCCATCTCTGTCCCGGCGGTCGGGCCGAACACGGTCAACCCGATGAGGCGGACGAAGGCGATGCTCGCGAAGCCGATCGTCAGCGCGGTCAGGGCGCCCCCCACGGCGATGGCGAGGTTCAGCCCGAGGACGTGCAGGCGGAACTCCTGCATCATCGACTCGAGCAGCAGCCACTCCGAGGCGAAGCCGGCGGTCAGCGGCACCCCCGCCAGGGTCAGGGCGCCCACCAGAAGCGCGGTGCCGGACCAGGGGACGCGGTGCACGACGGCGCGGAGCCGGTCGAGGTCGTCAGTGGCCGACGCGTCCTCGAGGCCCGCCACCGCGACGAAGAGGAGGCTCTTGCCCACGGCGTGCGTGCACACCTGCGCCGTCGCGGCGAGCAGACCCGCAGCGGTCAGACGCACGTCGTGCAGGGACGCACCGACGAGTGCCACGCCGTAGCCGCCGAGGATCAGGCCGGCGTTCTCGACGCTCGACCAGGCGACGAACGCGGGCAGTCGTCCGTTGACCGCTGCATGGCTGATACCGAGCAGTGCGGTGACGCCCGCGAGGACGAGAAGGAGCGCGGTCGACCACTGGGGCGGCGCGTGGAGCAGGTCCAGCGTGCGCCACATGCCGTAGAAGCCGGCGTTGACGGCGGATCCCGCGAGGATCGCGCGAACCGCGGGAGGGGCTGCAGCGTACGCGCGGGGCAGCCAGATGTGCACCGGCACGAGCCCGACCTTGACCGCGAAGGCGAACACCAGCAGGGCGTACGCGAGGTCGTGCGCGAGTCCGCGGGGCGCGGCGCTCATCGACTGCAGCGAGAAGCCGTGGGCCGGGTCCGCGACCAGGAGGCCGCCGAGCAGGAGTGCGACCCCGCTGAGCTTGCTGAACGCGGCGGCGAGCACGGACGCGCTGCCCCTGCCGGCGAGGCGGCGGTCGTATCCGACCGCGAGGTAGAACGCGAGACCGATGCCTTCCCAGCCCGCATAGAGCACGAACAGGTTCCCGGCGGTCACGACCAGCGCGGACGCGAGCAGGACCAGCGCCGCCGCTGCACCGGCTCGTCGTCGGCGCACTCGGGTGCGGGCCGCGCCCGCGAGCGCGGCGGGCGCAGCGACGCCGAACACGATCACGAGGAACAGTCCGCTCAGCTGGTCGACTCGGAAGGCGTCGACCCCGAGCGGGTCGCCGAGCGGCACCGGGGTGGCGGTCGGGCTCGCGAGGGCGATCGCGCCGTCGACGACCATCAGCACGCTGCCGACGGCGGAGGCGATCCAGGACCCGATCGTCCACGCGGTCGATCCGCGCGGGCCGTCGCTCGGGGCGGTGTCGGGCGCGGCGATCCATCCGAGCAGGACGGCGAGCAGCAGGGCTGCGAGGCCGAGCGCGAGGGTCATGACGCCGTCCCGACCCTGCCGAGGGCGAGCAGGATGCCGTGCAGGATCGCGAAGGGGGGCGGTGGTGAACCGGGCACCCAGACGTCCACGTCGAGCAGCGGGCCGACACCGTGGCCCTCGGTGTAGCCGCGGCCCATCAGACCGCCGCTGACCGCGTCGGTACCGCACGCGACCACGACGACCGGGTCGGGCATGGCCTCCCGCGTGCGCCGCAGCGCTGCGGTCATCCCGGCGGTCCCGATCCCGGTCACGAGCAGCAGATCGGCGTGACGGGGACTGGCCGTGAAGAAGATGCCGAGACGGTGGATGTCGTAGACCGGGTTCGTCAAGGCCTGCACCTCCCACTCCTCGCTGCCGTCCGACCCGGCGTCGACGTGCCGGATGTGCACCGAGCGGCGCAGCGCCCGCACCCGATCGGCGAGTCGACGCCGGACATCGGCGAGCTCCGCGGCGGAGTCGGGGCGTTCGGGGACGACGAGCGCGCTCCGCTCTGCCCGCGCGGTGGCCGACGGGCCACCGAGGCGGAAGACGGCCGGTGCGAGCTCGGCGCAGCGTCCGCAGAGGATGCAGCGGCCCCGGTCGACGCGGACCCCGTGCTCGACCTCGATCGCCCCGGTCGGGCAGGCTGCCGCGGTCGCCACGAGCAGGTCAGCCGGGGCGTCCGCGTGCTCGTCCACCTGCACGCCGGCCGGGAGCTCGTCGAAGTAGGCGTCCGACCGCCTCGGCCACCCGGTGGTGAGGACGCCGTTGCGCAAGCCGTGCGAAACCCAGCTCATCTACATCGCCACCCCGGCGTAGCTGAGCCCGAAGCTCGCCTCGATGAACGCGAAGTCGGTGAAGACGTCCGCGGGGAAGGCGTCGTGGAAGGCGACCAGGTTGGTCAGCGACGGCGTTCTGACGAAGCACCGCATGATCCGTGCCCCGACCACGGTCAGCGCGCAGAGCACCTCGCCGTGCGGTGCTTCCGCCCACCCGATCCCGGACCGCTCACCGGCCGGGTCCTCCGCCGCCCCGCGGAGCGCCGGCTCCGCGTCGCGGGCGAGTCGCGCGAGCGCGTCCAGCGCGAACTCGCCGGCCACCTCGATCTCGGCCCACCGCACCTCCATCCGGGCCTGGACGTCGCCGGCCTCCCGCACGCTCGGCCGGTTCGGCTTGGTGAGCCGGTCGTAGCCGTCGGTCGGCCGGTCCCATCGCGCATCGACCGGCACCCCGCTGCCCCGCGCGACAGGGCCGACCAGGGCCCAGGTGCGGGCGTAGTCCGTGCTCAGGCGGCCCGTGCCGCGGAGGCGGTCGAGGAAGGAGGGGGATCTGCCCGCGCGGCGGCCGTCGTCGGTGATGCGGGCGAGGATCGCTCCCAACCGGGTGGCCGCCTCGTGCGGCGGGACGCCGAGGTCGGCTGCGACCCCGCCGGGAACCACCACGCCCCGACCGAACCGGCTGCCGCACAGCTCCGATCGGAGCCGCAGCACGGCCTCCTTGTGCCAGCCGAACCGGCTCTGAGCGACGGCGAGACCGGCGGCCTCAGCGAGCCGCATGGCGACGTCGAGGTGGTTGGCGATCCGCTCGAGCTCCGCGTGGATCACGCGGATGAGCGCGGCGCGGGGCGGGACCACTGCGCCGGACACGGCCTCGACCGCGTGGCAGAACGCGAGCGCATGGGCGACCGAAGCGACCCCTTCGACCCGCTCCGCGACGAGGACGCCGTCCGCCGGCTGCAGGCCCTCGAACCGCTTCGCGACCCCCCGATGCTTGAAGTGCGGACGGATGTTCAGGTGGGGGACGTCCTCGCCGGGCGTCTCGAGGAGGAACTCGATGCTCTCGACCACCCCGGACCGGACCGGACCCACCGGCAGGACGAAGACGCCCCCTCCCGAGACGTCCACCGGGCCGTGCGCCTCCGCGGGACCCGCCCATCGGGAAAACGCCGCGCCGCCGGGACGGGGCGGCCCGGATGCGGACCGGGGGAGCAGCAGGGCGTCCAGCCGGGGGTGCCCGGCGGCCACGACGCCCGATAGGTCGTGCAGGGCCCGCTCCCACCAGAACGCCGGGGGGAGGTCCGGGGTCAGCGCCGGGTAGATCAGCCGCCCCGTGCCGTCGGGCAGGACGGTCACCGACTCCGAGCGCACGGTCTCGCCCGCGGCGAGGAGGGCGGTGACGCGACAGGCCGCCCCCTCCGCGGTGCCGAACAGACCGGCGAACCGCGCACCCGAGCCGACTGCTTCCAGCACGTGTGCCCTCCACTGCTCGACCGCCTCGTCCGGCGTCATCGCGATCCCCCGATCTGCGCCGCAGCGTGCTGGATCAGCACGGTCAGCGGCTCCGGCGGGTGCAGGCCGAGCACCAGCAGTGCGACGACGCCAGCGGCCGCGGGCACCACCATCCAGGCGCTCGGTTCGCCTCGGACCGCGTCGGACGGCGCCGAGGAGAACAGCATCCCCGTGGTCGAGCGGGTGAGCCCGACGAAGGCGAGCACGACGAGGACGACGAAGGCGCCGGAGATCCAGACGTTCCCGCTCGCCACACCGCCGGCCACGATCTCGAACTCGCTGCGGAAGATCCCGAACGGTGGCAGCGCCGCGAGCGCGAGCACGGCCACGAGGAAGAACGGTGCACTGAACGGCAGGAGATCGAGACCGCCTCGGATGCCCGACACGAGCTTCGTGCCGCTCTTGTGCACGAGGACGCCTGCACCCATGAACGCGGTCCCCTTCCCGGCAGCGTGGGCCAGCACGTGCAGCATCACGCCGCTGAGGGCGAGCGGGGTGCCGAACCCGACCCCGATGGCGAGGATGCCCATGTGCTCGACGCTCGAGTAGGCGAGCATCCGTTTGATGTGCTGCTGCCCGAACAGATAGAGCGCCGCGAGCAGCAGGGAGAGCAGGCCGAACACGAGCAGGAGCGTGCGCGGGAACGCCGGGCCGAGGGTCCGGATTGCGACCTGGAAGTACCGCACCACCGCGTAGAAGCTCGTCGCGAGGAGCGCTCCGGACAGCAGCGCGGACACCGGGGTGGGCGCCTCCGCGTGCGCGTCGGGCAGCCACGTGTGCACGGGGAACAGGCCGACCTTCGTCCCGAACCCGACCACCGCCAGCACGAACGCGAGCTCGACCGGCTGAGCCGGGAGCCGCCGTGCTGCGCCGATCAGCGGGTCGAACTCGAGGTCGAACGACGGGCCGAGCGCCTGGGCTCCGGCGTAGTAGAGCAGGATCGTCGCGAGCAGCGCGATGCCGAGCCCCGACGAGGCGATGAGGATGTACTTCCAGGCCGCCTCCGACGCGCCGTCGGTGCCGTC
The DNA here is from genome assembly GCF_051956055.1 of Amnibacterium sp. Classification (NCBI taxonomy): domain Bacteria; kingdom Bacillati; phylum Actinomycetota; class Actinomycetes; order Micrococcales; family Microbacteriaceae; genus Amnibacterium; species Amnibacterium sp. The sequence continues at coordinate 7,022 of NZ_JBQCGC010000069.1, read as the reverse complement.
GATGGCGACGAGCAGTGCCGACACGACCGTCGTGATCTCGATCGCGACCCAGAGCAGCGCGAGACCGTTCACCGCCGGAGCGCAGATCATCGAGAACGCGAACGCGTTGATACCGATCGAGAACCGGCGGCTGTACCGATCGAACGGGTGCCCTCGCCCCTTCCCGTGGGCGGCCCGGCGGTCGTCGACGAAGTAGCCGATGCTGTAGATCGAGACGACGGCGTACAGGAACGTCGTGCCGAGCAGGAAGACCTCGGACACGGCGTCGAGGCGGAGCAGCGGGGGAGCGGTGAGCGGCGATCCGCTCACCACCGGGATGAGCGCGATCGTCACGACGAACGAGACCAGCGCGGCCACGACGGTCGCCGCCTGGTTCACGACCCTGGGCGCGAAGATGGACAGCACGGTGGCGCCCAGCGGGAAGACGAGCACGCACCAGAGCAGCGCGGCGTTCATCCGCGGAGCCGATCGAGGTGCACGGTGGACAACGACCTCGAGCGCGTGCTGTGCACGCGGATGAGGACCCCGAAGACGACCACTGCGACCAGCAGGTCGAAGAGGAACGCGACCTCGAGGATCAGGGGCAGGCGCGCCGCCACGACGAGGCTGGCCATCGACACCCCGTTCTCGAGGGAGAAGAACCCGATCGCCTGGCTGACGACGTCGCGGCGCAGGATGATCAGGACGAACGCGACCAGCACGACCGCGACCGAGATGCTGAGCGCCGTGGACGGCAGCACCGCGGACCGGATGTGCAACGTCCCCACGGTGAAGAACCCGAACGCCGCGACGACGATCGCGATCACGACCTCGGTCGCCACGCCGAGCGCGCCGCTTCCCGCGATCTCCGCCGACGTGCCGCGCAGCAGCCGGAGGATGACGAACGGCACGACGACGGCCTTCAGCAGGAACGAGACCGCGGCGAGCACATACAGCTCGGGCACGTCGTTCCCGAACGCGACCACTGCGGCGAGGACGCTCACGAAGAACGACTGCGCCGCGTACAGGTTCACCTGCGCCCGGTACAGGGCCGCGCGGAGCATGCCGAACTCGATCAGCAGCACGATCACCCCCAACGTCGTCGCGACACCGTCGAAGACGGACGGGGCAGCAGGCTGGGCTGCGAGGACCACGGGCATCAGCCGCCTCCGAGGTAGAGCGTGAAGATGGCGAGGACCGCGAGCAGGAACGCGGCTGCGACGAACTCCGTGATCTTGAAGAGCCGGAGCTTCGCGAAGGTGTTGTCGATCACGGCGACGACGACGCCCAGCGCGACCGCCTTCGCGACGAGCGCGACGATCGCCACCGCGACGAGCGCCGGACTCCCGTTCGAGGCGAGCCCCCAGGGCGCGATGAACACGTTGAGCAGGATCGTGTAGAGCACCAGCTGCTTCGCGGCCGAGCCCCACTTCAACAGCGCGAGCTGCGGCCCGGAGTGCTCGAAGGTGCGGGCCTCCTCGATCATCCCCAGCTCGATGGTGCCCGTGTGTGTCTCGACGGGGATCCGGCTGGTCTCGAACAGGATGACCATGAAGAGCGCGGCGGACGCGAGCAGGTGCGCCGGCCGCACGATCTGCTCCGGCCCGCTGGTGACCGTGGCGCCCAGCACGTACGGCAGATCCGTCCCGGTCAGCAACGCCACGGTGAAGACGACGAGGAGCGTGACCGGCTCCGTGATCGCGCCGAAGGTCTTCGACCGGCTGGCGCCGAGCTGCGCGTAGCCATCGCCGGTCTCCGCAGCCGCAGCCGCGCTGACGAAGCTCGCGAACGCCAGGACGATCCCGCCGCCGAGGATGTCACCCATGTCCCCGAGCGGGAGCGGGAACGTGGTCAGCACGGGGATGAGCAACGGGACCGTGAGATAGCAAGCGAAGCTCACGATGGGAGCCAGCAGGAACACCGGGCCGGCCGAACGGGGGGCGAGGGCCTCCTTCTGGAACAGCTTCGCGAGATCGAAGTACGGCTGGAGTACGCGGGGCCCACGGCGTCCCTGAAGCCGTGCCTCCACCCGCGCGACGACGCCGCTCAGCAGCGGCGATGCTCCGAGCACAGTGAGCACCTGCAGCGCCTGGACCACCCCTACCGGGAGGATCACGGCGTCACCCGGGCCCTGCGGACCGTCGGCGAGGCGCGAGCGAGCCGTACTGCTTCCACGCGCACTCCTGCCTGGGCGGCAGGGGCTATCAGCGTGAAGGGCGGTTCGGACGAGGTCCTGGCGAGCTCCATCGCCGGTCGTAGTAGACCATGGCGGTCCTGGACCCGTCAACGCAGCCGGTGCGGCGGACAGGGAGCGAGGCCCTTCCAGCGCGCGGCGCGGACGAAGCGTGCAGCGGGGCGACCGAGCAGCTGGGTGATCCCCACCGCGAGCCGCGTGTCCGTCGCGTACCAGGCGGTGCGAAGGACGGTGAGCTGCCTCGGGAGCAGCCGAAGCGGTCCGCCCACCGAGCCCACGTCACGCCCCGCCCGGCGCGAGCGGCATCAAGGCTCGGGGAGAGGAACGTGAACGGTCAGCCCAGTCGGCGGGTTTCGCACGCCAGGGGACGGAGACCCGCGGTCCTCGGGTCCCGTCAGCGACAGGGTCATCCCTGGGCGGAACGCCATCCCGCGCCCGTGGCTCAACGCGCATTCAGGTTGTGCGCGGCGTCGACCGCCATGCTGGGCCTGCGCACCAGCGCACGGTGGTGGGTCTCACCGTTCCCAACCTCGGCACCCGTCGACAACAGTCCCTACCCGGCGGCACACGCGTGCCTTCGAGGTGGGAGACGTTCACACGTGGAAGACGATCACGGCGCAGGTCTGTGCCGGAGCGATGCGTTCCAGCATCGCCGAGCCCTGGGCGGGAAGTACCCGGCCCTCGGCGGCGGCCCGGTCCTGGCGCCTTCCGCATCGCGCGTCCTCGACTCGCGACCTCCTCGACACGCCTGCTTTCGGAACGCGCATGCAGGTCGGTCGACGATCAGAGAGGTCGGTCAGTGATGGATACGGTTCGAAGCGTCGAGGTGCGGCTCATCTCGGGTTCTCTCGGTCCTGGTGACGATGCCGTGATCACGATCACGCTTCCCGACGGCGCCGACGGGCCGCCGTTGGTGATCGAGGATCCGACACCTGATCGGCGGGGCGCTTGGCGCCGCGTCTCGGCACCGCCTGACGGGATCGCGTACGTGCGGATCCCCCGCATCGCCGCTCCGTGAACCGGGGCGACCGTCCGATGCGGGGACGCCTATCGGTCGCGGTCGACGAGCCCAGGCCACTCCTCCCCGATGACGCGCACCAGCTCAGCGTCGACGAGGTGCGGCTGCTGTGGTCGTTCGTGCACGGCGACATCATGGACGGCTCGACGCGCGAGCGACTGCGCCGATCCTTCGGGCTCTGCCGCCGTCATGCCTGGGGGCACGCGGTCGTCGAGATCGAGCTGTGGGAGACCGGTTCGGGTCGCAGAGCAGGACATCAGCCTTTCGATGTCTCGGTCCTGCTCGAGGATCTCATCCAGGAGGCGCTCTCCGCGGTGAAGCCGGAACACCCCCGTCGGACCCTGCGCGCCTGGCGAGGGGACGACGCGTGCCCGATCTGTCGCGATCTGAGTGCGGACGGACGGCTCGGCCTCGGCTACGCGGGCTCCGACAGTGCCGCGCTGACCTCGGAAGCGAACGCGATGCGGTACACGCGGCGCTGGATGCGCGAGACCCGACCGCTCTGGAAAGACCTCGTCTGCCCGCAATGCGCTGCTCCCGCCAGGAACGCCGACAGCGAGGGGAAAGGCGGACTGTGCCGCCGGCACGCAGTGGGGCTCGGTCACGTGGACGAGTCGGTGCTCCGGGGCTCGAGCTTCGGTCTCTACGTGCTGCCCGAGCGGCTCCGTCGGCTCATCGCGTCCATGACCGAGGCAGGCCCTGCCAGCACGCCGGAGGAGGACGCGTCCTGGGTCGTCGCGCTGGGGTGGCTGGCCGGCTGGGACCTTCCGCTGGCGAGCGCTCCATGAGGGCGGGTTCGGACCACGGCTGCTCCTCCCGCAGCGTGGGCGGGGTCCTCCGCTACATCCAGGTCCCGAGGGCGTAGCCGCCGATAGCGAAAAGCACCGCGAGGACCCAGAGCCCGACCCCGTTCCCGACCGCGGCGGCCCACCGTCGTTCCTGGACGAGGCGGACGGTCTCGAAGCTCGCGGTGCTGAAGGTGGTGTAGCCACCCAGCAGCCCGGTGCCGAGCGCCAGGCTCCACAGCTGGGGCAGCGCGATCGTGACGGCGAGGGAGGTCAGCATCCCGAGCAGGAACGAGCCGGTCAGGTTGATGACGGCCGTGCCCCAGGGATAGCGGGTACCGAGCCACCCGCGGACGACGCCGTCCAGAACGAGGCGAGCCGCCGCGCCGACGCCGCCAGCGAGCGCGATGGCGAGTAGCAGGCCGGCGTTCATCGATCCCGCTCCCGTCTCGCGATCGTCGCCACGGCGATGCCGGCGAACGAGCAGACGAAGCCGAGCACCACGCTGACGACCCCGTAGAGCACCGCCTTCCACACCTCGCCCGCGAGGATGAACACCGCCGAAGCGGTGGCCAACGAGCTGTAGGTGGTGAACCCGCCGCAGAACCCCGTTCCGACCAGCAAGCGCAGCCGTTGCCGGATGCCTTCATCGGGGCCGCTCCGCGCGAGCGCCTCCAGCAGCAGGCCGAGCACGAACGCCCCGACGAGGTTCCCCACGAAGACGGCCACCGGGAACGCGGCGACGTCGGGGATCGCGAGCGAGAGCAGCTCGCGTGCGACGGTTCCTGCGGCACCGCCGAGCACGACGAGCAGCACGACCGAGGGTCGAAGATGCAGCGGCCGAGCACGGTGGCCGGGGTCCGCCACCTCCACATCGCTGTCGAGCGGCAGTGCCGTGCCGCTCGACAGCTCACGCCGTCGTGACCGGGGCCTCACTCCGGGCCGCTCCATGGGAGCGTCCCGTCGAGCACCGGGTTGAGGGGCACGACGAGGACCGGCCGCGGCTGCCGGTGCGTGAGGTGCGCGGCGATCGAGCCGGAGAAGAACTCCCTCGCGGAGCGGATGAGGGTGCGCGGGCTCGTCCCGATGACGATCATGAGCGCGGACACCTCGGCCGCGACGTGGGCGAGTCCCGCGGAGGGATCGCCGGCGGTCAGCCGGATGCTCCACCCGACGCCGAGGGGGTCGAGGAGCTCGGCGAGGTGTGCACGCAGCTCGGCGTCCGCCGCCTCGCGCTCGGCGGGATCGTCGATCGCGTCGGGATCGATGGGCCAGTAGTTCAGGTTGCCCTGGTCGTCACGGGCCGCGTACCGCTCGGGATCGACGGTCACGCAGATCAGCTTCGCCTCGAACTGCGCAGCGATCGCTGCGGCCACGAGCAGGACCGCGTCCGCCTGGTCGTCGGCGATCCCGACGACGACGGCTCGTTCGACTTCAGGCATGCGCAGCGCTCCCGTCTTGGGTACGGAAGGGGCTATCAGTCGTTCTCGACGGTTCCAGCCGAACGCGGCTGCGGCGAGCTCCATCGCCGTCTCGACGCTATCGGAGGTCGCGGCGGTCCGGTACCGGGTTTCGGCGCGGGAGTAGCGCGAACCCGTCTGCGTCTGTGAGGATCGGCGAGCGCTCGCGCAACGGTGGTGGGTCTCACCGTCCCAGAACCTCGGCATCCGCCGACAACAGTCCCTACCTGGTGGCACAGCTGTGCCTGTCGAGGTGGGAGTGATGTGCAGGTTCAGGACGGGACATCGGTCTTCGGTCTCATCGCGGTCCTCGCCGGCGGCGTCGTCGGTGCGCTGGTGCGCGTCGTGCTCGCGAAGGCGGTGCCCGCGCCCGGGCGCATGCTCTCCTGGTTGAGCGAATCGGGCGTCGGGCTCGTGTTCGGGGCGGTCCTCGCCGTGGCCTTCATCTCGGCGGCCGGTGGGCGCGGCTGGTCCTCCTCAGGGCTCGGTGGCGCGCTGACGGCCTACGCCGGTGCGTGCGCCACGTATGCGTTCCTCCGCGCCCGTGAGGCCCTGTCGAATCCTCTGGTGGCTGCGGTCATGCACTTCCTGGCGTCGATCGCCGTGACGGGGATCGGGTACGCGGGGGTCATCGCGCTGTGGGCGGCGTTGCGGTGAACGGCACGGTGAGGAGCGATGCGTGGAGATGACGTCGGCGCGACGACTGCTGCTGGTGCGGCATGGACAGACCGCGTTGAACGCCGAAGGGCGGCTGCGGGGCCTGGCGGACCCGCCCCTCGACGCGGTGGGGCAGCGGCAGGCAGCGGCGCTCGGGGAGGCGCTGCGCTCGAGCCTGCCCTCGATCGTGCTGACGAGTCCGTTGCAGCGCGCGGTCGCGACCGGGGAGGCGATCGCGGCGACGACCGGCGCCGAGCTGCGCGTCGACCGACGGTTCAACGACCGGGACTACGGGCAGTGGACCGGCGCGGTGAAAGCGAAGGTCGTCGCCCGGTTCGGGTCGGTCGACGCGGCGCCGGGTGTGGAGCCGGGCGCGGTGGTGCTGCTGCGTGCGCGGCCTGCCCTCGATTCGGTGCTCGACGCGGTCGACGGGCTTCCCGTCGTCGTCACCCACGACGCCGTGATCCGAGCGCTCATCCACGAGATCGCGCCGGACCTGCCGCCGACCAGCCAGCCGAACGGGTGCTGGAACGAGCTCGTGAGAGAGCGGTCCGGCACCTGGCGGGTGACGGCGGTCGACCGGGTGCCGTGATCAGGTGATGTGCAGCGCCGCGCCGATGGCCGTGATGGCGGTGCCGCCCACGAGCATCCCGACCGCCCATCGCACGCGCCCGCCGGCGATGAGGACCGCGAGCGCCCAGCCGAGCGCACCGAGCCCGAGGACGGCGATCCCGAGCACCAGGATCGGGACGGTCGGGAAGGCTGCGCCCACCGCGAGCGGAGCCACGGCTCCGATCAGGCTCGAGACGCCGGCCACGCCCATCGCCACGGCGGACTCCGACGCGGCTCGCCGCCCGAGAAGTGTGGCGGCGAGCCGCCCGGGTTCGGGCAGGGTGTGCTCGCGCGCCGCGCGGACCAAGTACTCGCGG
>NZ_JBQCGC010000068.1:0-48376 GCF_051956055.1 Amnibacterium sp. | reverse complement strand
ACGCCCATCTCGTCGGCGAGGTTCGGCTGGTAGCCCACCGCGGACGGCATGCGGCCGAGCAGCGTCGACACCTCGGAGCCGGCCTGCGTGAACCGGAAGATGTTGTCGATGAAGAGCAGCACGTCCTGGTTCTGGACGTCGCGGAAGTACTCCGCCATCGTCAGCGCCGAGAGCGCGACGCGCAGACGCGTCCCGGGCGGCTCGTCCATCTGGCCGAAGACGAGGGCCGTCTTGTCGAAGACGCCCGCCTCCTCCATCTCGCCGATGAGGTCGTTGCCCTCGCGGGTGCGCTCGCCGACGCCCGCGAACACCGACACACCGCCGTGGTTGGCCGCGACGCGGTAGATCATCTCCTGGATGAGGACGGTCTTGCCGACACCGGCACCGCCGAACAGGCCGATCTTGCCGCCCTGCACGTAGGGCGTCAGCAGGTCGATGACCTTGATGCCCGTCTCGAACAGCTGCGTCTTCGACTCGAGCTGGTCGAAGTTCGGCGCCTTGCGGTGGATGGGCCAGCGCTCGGTGATCTCGAGCTGCTCGCCCGGCTCCAGGTTCAGCACCTCGCCGATGACGTTGAAGACGTGACCCTTGGTGACATCACCGACCGGGACCGAGATCGCGGCGCCGGTGTCCCTGACCTCCTGGCCGCGGACCATGCCGTCGGTCGGCTTCAGCGCGATCGCGCGCACCAGGTCGTCGCCGAGGTGCTGGGCGACCTCGAGGGTGATCTCGGTGGCCTCGTCGCCGATCGTGATGGTGGTCTTGAGGGCGTTGTAGACCTCGGGGATCGAGTCGTGCGGGAACTCGATGTCGACGACGGGACCGGTGACGCGGGCGACGCGGCCCACGCCGGGCTCCGTCGTCTTCTCGGCCTCTGGGGCGGTGAGCGTCATGACGTGTGGGTCCTTCCTCAGCTGTGCGACAGCGCGTCCGCGCCGCCGACGATCTCGGAGATCTGCTGCGTGATCTCCTGCTGCCTCGCGTTGTTCGCGAGTCTGGTGTATTCGCGGATCAGGCCGTCCGCGTTGTCGCTCGCGGCCTTCATCGCGCGCTGCGTGGCCGCGTGCTTGCTCGCGGCGCTCTCGAGCATCGCGGAGTAGATCCGCGACTCGATGTAGACGGGCAGGAGCGCGTCGAGCACCTCGGCGGAGTCGGGCTCGAACTCGTACAGGGGCAGGTTCTGCCGGTTCTCCGGCTCCTCCACGCCCTCGACGACCTCGAGCGGAAGCAGGCGCAGCATCTCCGGCGTCTGCGTGAGCATCGAGACGAAGCGGTTGTAGACGATGTGGATCTCGTCGACCCCACCCGCGTCCGTGTCGGTCGTGAACGCGTCGACGACCGCCTCGGCGATCTCGTGCGCGGTCTCGGCGTCGGGGCTGTCCGTGCCGCCGACCCACTCCTTGACGTACTCGCGGCGGCGGAACCGGTAGTACCCGACCGCCTTGCGCCCGACGAGGTAGGAGACGACCTCCTTGCCCTCGCTGCGCAGGAGCTCGGCGAGCTCCTCGCTCTTGCGGAGGACGTTGGAGTTGAAGGCGCCGGCGAGCCCGCGGTCGGACGTGAAGACGACGATCGCGGCGCGCTTGGGGTTCTCCGCCTCGGTGGTGAGCACGTGCTCGACGTTCGAGTACGTCGCCACGGCCGACACCGCACGGGTCACCGCGCGCGCGTACGGCAGGCTCGCCGCGACGCGCTGCTGCGCCTTCGCGATCCGCGAGGCGGAGATGAGCTCCATCGCCCGCGTGATCTTCTTCGTCGTCTGCGCGCTCCGGATGCGGGCGCGGTAGGCGCGGACCTTGGCCGGCATGCGCCTACCTCTTGTTCCGGGTGATCTTCGCCTGCTCGACGTCCTCGCGATCCGCGGCCTCGAACGACTCCTTGCCGACCGACGCGAGCGGCTTGCCCTCGCCCGTCGTGAACTGCTTCTTGAAGGCGTCGACCGACTCGTCGAGCGCGGCGACGGTGTCGTCGTCGAGCACGTTCGTCTCGCGGAGGGTGTCGAGGATGGAGGTGTTGTGCTTCAGGTAGTCGAGCAGCTCGCTCTCGAACCGGAGCACGTCCTCCACGGCGACCTCGTCGAACTTGCCGTTCGTGCCGGCCCAGATCGACACGACCTGGTTCTCGACCGGGTACGGGTCGTACTGCGGCTGCCGGAGGAGCTCGGTCAGCCGGGCGCCGCGCGCCAGCTGCCTGCGGCTCGCGGCGTCGAGGTCGGAGGCGAACATCGCGAACGCCTCGAGCGAGCGGTACTGCGCGAGCTCGAGCTTCAGCGTGCCGGACACCTTCTTGATGCTCTTCACCTGCGCGTCACCGCCCACGCGGGACACCGAGATGCCCACGTCGACCGCGGGACGCTGGTTGGCGTTGAACAGGTCCGACTGCAGGAAGATCTGGCCGTCGGTGATCGAGATCACGTTGGTCGGGATGTAGGCCGACACGTCGTTCGCCTGCGTCTCGATGATCGGGAGGCCCGTCATCGAACCCGCGCCGAGCTCGTCGGACAGCTTCGCGCAGCGCTCCAGCAGGCGGGAGTGCAGGTAGAACACGTCGCCCGGGTAGGCCTCGCGCCCCGGCGGACGGCGCAGGAGGAGCGACACCGCGCGGTACGCGGCCGCCTGCTTCGACAGGTCGTCGAAGATGATCAGGACGTGCTTGCCGTCGTACATCCAGTGCTGGCCGATGGCCGAGCCGGTGTACGGCGCCAGGTACTTGAAGCCGGCGGGGTCGGAGGCGGGAGCCGCGACGATCGTCGTGTACTCCATCGCTCCGGCGTCCTCGAGGGCGCCGCGCACGGAGGCGATCGTGGAGCCCTTCTGCCCGATCGCGACGTAGATGCAGCGCACCTGCTTGGTCGGGTCGCCGGACTCCCAGTTGGCCCGCTGGTTGATGATCGTGTCGATCGCGATGGCGGTCTTGCCGGTCTGGCGGTCGCCGATGATCAGCTGGCGCTGGCCGCGACCGATCGGGATCATCGCGTCGATCGCCTTGATGCCGGTCTGCATCGGCTCGTGCACGCTCTTGCGCTGCATCACGCCGGGGGCCTGGAGCTCGAGCGCGCGGCGCTCCGTGGTCTCGATCGGGCCGCGGCCGTCGATCGGCTCGCCCAGCGGGTCGACGACGCGGCCGAGGAAGCCGTCACCGACGGGGACGGAGAGCACCTCGCCGGTGCGGCGGACCTCCTGGCCCTCCTCGATCCCGGTGAACTCGCCGAGCACGATCACGCCGATGTCGTCCTCGTCGAGGTTCAGCGCGAGGCCCTTGGTCCCGTCGCCGAACTCCACGAGCTCGTTGGCCATGACGTTCGGCAGGCCCTCGACGTGCGCGATGCCGTCTGCGGCGTCGATGACGGTGCCGACCTCCGTGGCGGAGGCCTTGCCGGGGTCGTACGCGGCCGCGAAGTCCGCGAGCGCGGCGCGGATCGCGTCTGGGCTGATGGAGAGGTCGGTCATCGTCGATGTCCTTGGTGTCGAGAGGGAGGAAGAGAGGGGGTCGTCAGCCCGCGAGCCGCAGGCGGAGGTCGTCGAGGCGGGCGCGCACCGTTCCGTCGATCACGTCGTCGCCGATCGTGATCCGGACCCCGCCGAGCAGGCCGGGGTCGATCACCTGGTTGACGGAGATTTTACGCCCGTAGCCCGACTCGAGCCTGGCGGCCAGCGCGGCCGCCTGCGCTGCGCTGAGCGGCGAAGCGACCTGCACGACCGCGACCAGGCTGTCCCTGGCGGCGGCCACGACCGACTGCGCGTGCTGCAGCGCCTCGACCGGCTTGCGCCCGCGGGGCAGCTGCACCACGTGCCGCACCACCTCGCGGGTGGCCGGCTTCGCGTCCACGAGCAGGGTGTCGACCAGTGCGATCCGCGCCGCGAGCGGCGCGGAGCTCGCCCCGAGCGCGAGCTCGAGCCGCCCGTCCGACTGGATGGTGCGGACCACCGAGAACAGCTCGGACTCGAGCCCGTCCGCGGACGCCGGAGCGGCGATCGCCCGGAGGCCGACCTCCTCGACGGCGCCGACCAGGTCCTGCTGCCTCGACCAGCGACCGCCGGCGAGCACCCCGAGGATGCTGCGCGCCTGCGCGCCGAGCGACGCGAACGCCTTGTCGGCGACCCCGGCACGCTGCGCGGCAGGGATGCCGGGGTCCGCGAGGACCCCGACCAGCTGGTGCGACGAACCCAGCGCGCGCGCTGCGGAGAGCAGCTGCGCACCGAGGTCGGCCTGCGGTCGCTGCACCGCGGCGAGTGCGTCGAGACCGGCCTTCGTCGAGGCCCGGGTCGCGGCGCCCATCAGCGGCCGCCCATGCGGAAGGCGCTCACTTGGCGGTGCCGTCGGACGCGTGCTCGAGCTCGAGGTCGGCGAGGAAGCGGTCGACGAACGCGGTCGCGTTCGCGTCGGTCGCGAGGTGCTGGGTCACGACCGCCGACGCCAGGTCGAGCGCGAGCGACCCGACCTCGGCACGCAGCGACTGGACCGCGTTGTCGCGCTCCGCCTCGATCTGGGTGCGGGCCTGTGCGACGATCCGCGCCGCCTCACCCTGCGCCTGCTCGACGAGCTCCGCGCGGATGCGCTTCGCATCCTCCCTGGCCTGCTCCCGGATGCGACCGGCCTCGGCGCGCGCCTCGGCCAGCTGCTGCTGGTACTGCTCGAGCAGGCGTTCGGCCTCCTCGCGAGCGTGCTTCGCCTCGTCGATCCGACCTTCGATGGCCTTGCTGCGCGCGTCCAGCAGCGCGTTCAGCCGCGGCAGCGCCACGAAGATGAAGACCAGCAGGACGACGATGAAGCCGACGGTGCCCCAGAACAGATCCGGGAGCTCCGGCACCAGCAGGCTGTGCCCCGATGCCGCTTCGACGACTGTGGTGTGCATAGTTCAGGCTCCTTCGGCCTCGATCGCCGGATGCCTTACGGGGACGGGAACGGGATGAAGCCGATCGCGATCGCGATGAAGCAGAGGGCCTCGGTCAGTGCGATGCCGAGGAACATCAGCGAGGTGAGGCGGCCCTGCAGCTCGGGCTGACGGGCGACCGACTCGATCGTCTTGCCGACGATGATGCCGACGCCGATACCGGAGCCGATCGCGGCGATGCCGAAGCCGAGCGCGGCGAGATAGCCGACGATGTGCATTCAGGGTTTCCTTTCGTGGGGATGTGATGCCCGCGGAGCGGGGCGGGCGGTCAGTGCTCTTCCGCGGTCGCGAGCTGGATGTAGATCGCGGTGAGGAAGGCGAAGACGTAGGCCTGCAGCGCGGCGACGAAGATCTCGAACGCCAGGTAGACCAGGCCGAACGCGACGGTGCCGACGCCGATCAGGCCGAGGAAGTTGCCTTGCGGCAGCAGGGTGAAGAGGAAGAACGAGGAGGCCGCGTACACGAGCGCGAGCAGCAGGTGGCCCGAGACCATGTTCATCAGGAGCCGGAGGGTCAGCGTGACCGGCCGGACGATGAACGTGGAGAGGATCTCGAGCGGCGTCAGGAGGATGTACAGCGGCCACGGGACGCCGGGCAGGAACAGGGCGTTCTTCCAGTACTTCCACCCGAGCTTCCGGAAGCCGGCGTAGATGAACAGCACCCAGGCGAGGATCGACAGCACCAGCGGGAGGCCGATGAGCGACGTCCCCTGGATGAGCATCGGCGGGATCGCGCCCGTGATGTTCGTCGCGAAGACGAGGAAGAACATCGTCATGATGACCGGCAGGAAGCGCTTGCCGTCCTTCTCGCCGAGCGTCTCGATCGCGATGTTGTTGCGGACGAAGCCGAGCAGCGCCTCGACCGAGACCTGGAAGCGGCCGGGGACGACCTTCATCCTCCTGGTGCCCAGCCAGAGCCAGAGCACGAGGACGAGGACGGCGAGCATCCGCGCGATCATGATCCGGTTCATCGCGAACGGGGTGCCCGCGAAGAGCACGGCGTCAGGGAAGAACTGATCGATCGTGGGCGCGACGAAGCCGCTGCCGTCGGCTGACATAGGCAACGTGGTGAAGATGTGCTGGAACAGCGCTCTCTCCGTACATCTGCGCGCATGGCGCACGCGGTGAACTGGCGGGCGTTCGACCACCCTATCAACAGGTCGGGGCAGCCGGAGAACCCGCGATCGGCGCCCCGGCGCGGATCAGACCCGGTCGCTCACCGGGATCCTCGCCCGCCCGACGACGACCGCGTCGATCACGAGCGACGCGATCACGGTGCCGACGATGCTGACGAGCAGCACGCCGGGGACGACCCACGGCTGGGTGCGGAGGACGAGCATCACGATCACGAACAGCACCAGCTTGGCGAACCACGCGAGCATGAGCACGGCGTAGGCGGCGGTGCCGCCCCGCCGGGTCACCCGGCCGGACACGAGCAGCCCGAGCGCCGTGACGCCGAGGAACAGGATCGTGAGGACGGCGCCCACGAGCCCCGACGCGAGGCCGGGCCAGCCGGCGATGACGAGACCGACGAGGCCGGTGACGAGCCCGACGGCGAAGCCGATGGTCGCACCGAGCACGAGGGCCCTGCGCATGACGGTGGCGAGCGTGTCGAACATCAGGCGGAGCGTTCCTTGGGGTTCGTGGCGGCGCGGTCGAGCGGGTCGAGCACCGCGATCTCCCTGGTCGTGGTCGCGAGCGGCTTCGCCTGCACCTCGTACTCGCGCCGCTTCCGGTGCGACAGGGGCGCGAGGGTCGCGATGGCGCAGACGAGCAGCCCGCCCCCGATGAAGCTCCACGCGACGATCTGGTCGGCCACGAAGAACAGGAGCGAGCCGACCGAGATCACGGCCGTCCACGCGTAGAAGATCAGCGTCGCGTGCAGCCGGCTGTGCCCCATGTCGAGCAGGCGGTGGTGGAGGTGCTTGCGGTCGGCGCTGAACGGGCTCTTGCCCGCCGCGATACGCCGTACGACCGCGAGGCCGAAGTCGAGGACCGGCACGATCATGATCGCCACGGGGAGCAGCAGCGGCAGGAACGCGGTCGCGAACTGGGCGCGCTGGAACTGCACCCCGTTGCCGAACACGGTCGTCGGGTCGACGGAGGAGACGATGCTGATCGAAGCGACCGCGAACATGAGCCCCACGAGGAGGCTGCCGGCGTCGCCCATGAACATCCGCGCCGGATGCCAGTTGAGGGGCAGGAAGCCGGCGCAGACGCCGACCATCGTCGCCGAGACGAGGGTCGCGAGGCTGAAGTAGCTGGACGGGCTCGACAGCTGCAGCACCATGTAGCTGTAGAGGAAGAACGCGCCGTTCGCGATGATGGCGACCCCGGCGACGAGCCCGTCGAGCCCGTCGATGAAGTTCATCATGTTCATCACGACGACCACGCCGACGAGGGTGAGCGCGAGCGCGGACCAGGTCGAGGTGATCGTGACGCCGCCGATCGGCAGCTGCGTGATCTGCAGGCCGCCGAGCCAGGCGAGCAGCCCCGCGGCGATGACCTGACCGATCAGCTTCGTCGTCCAGTCGAGGTCGAAGAAGTCGTCGAGCACGCCCATCACGACGATCAGGGTCGCCGCGATCAGGATCGCGATGATCTGCCGCTGGTTGCCCTCGTAGAACACCACCCGGAAGTACGGGATCTGGGACGCGATGAGCAGCGCCGTGAGCAGCCCCGTGTACATCGCGATGCCGCCGAGCCGCGGGGTCGGGCGGGTGTGCACGTCGCGGTCGCGGATCTCCGGGTACAGCCGGTACCGGATGCCGACCCGCCACATCACGATCGACATCAGGAAGCTCACCACGGCGCCGGACAGGGCGACGAGCAGCGTGACGATCACTCGCTCGGCTCCGGCTCCGCCGCGTCCTCCGGCTCCTCCTGCTCGGGCTCCTGCTCCTGCTCGCGCTCCGGCACGGCGAACGCCTCGGGCACGACGGCCTCGAGCGCTTCCCGCAGGATCACGCCCTCCCGGAGCACCCGGAGCGGACCGGAGGCGTCGACGAGCGCGGTCGCGTCGACGATCGTCGACGGCAGCGGTCCGACCGTCGCGCCCGCGTCGAGGTACACCTCGATCGACTCGCCGAGCTGCTCGAGCGCCTCCTGCGCCGTCTGCGCTGCCGGCTGCCCCGTGCGGTTCGCGGAGCTCACCGCGAGCGGCCCGGTCTCGGCCAGGAGCTCGAGCGCGATGCGGTCGTCCGGCATCCGGAGCGCGACGGTGCCGCCCGTGTCGCCGAGGTCCCAGGAGAGCGTCGTCCTCGCCGGCAGCACGATGGTCAGGCCACCGGGCCAGAACGCGTCGGCGAGCTTCGCGACGGCTTCGGGCACCGACTCGGCCAGCGCGTCGAGCGTGGACCGGTTCGGCACGAGCACGGGCGGTGGTGCGCTCCTCCCCCGGCCCTTCGCGTCGAGCAGCGCCTGCACCGCAGCCGGCTGGAACGCGTCGGCCGCGATGCCGTACACCGTGTCGGTGGGCATGACGACGAGATCGCCGCGAGCGATCGCGGCGCGGGCTTCGCGCATCCCCGGCAGCAGGCTGACCGGATCGGCGCAATCGACGACCGTCGCCATGCCTCCGATGGTAGCCGCGCGCTCGGGGGGATCCCGCACCCACGCGGGATCAGCGCAGACGGGCCGTCGTGACGCGGTCGCGGCCGGTGAGATCCGGGTGGGTCGTCGCGTCGCGCCAGACGTCGCCGAGGAGGGCGCGCACCGGCTCGCCCTGGAGCTCGCCGTGCTCGACGGCGAGCAGCCCGCCGGGTTTCAGGAGGTGCGCCGCGGTGCGGGCGAGCGCGCGCATCGGGTCGAGGCCGTCGACGCCGCCGTAGAGGGCCGCGGGCGGATCGAAGCGCTCGACCTCCGGGTCCCGCGGGATCATGCCGTCCGGGACGTACGGCGGGTTCGAGACGACCACGTCGACGCTCCCCTCCCACTCGGGCGCCGCGTCCGCGAGGTCGCCGAGCTCGATCCGCGCGTTCCCGGCGTCGAGGTGCTCCCGGTTCCGCTCCGCCCAGGCGAACGCCTCAGGGCTCCGTTCGACGCCGAGCACCTGCGCGTCGGGGCGCTCGAGGGCGATCGAGAGCGCGATCGCGCCGCTGCCCGTGCCGAGGTCGACGACCCGGCCGCCCTCCGGCAGGCCGAGGAGGGCGTGCTCGACGAGCACCTCCGTCTCCGGCCGCGGCACGAACACGCCGGGGCCGACGAGCAGCTCGGTGCGCCGGAATGGCGCGACCCCGGTGAGGTGCTGCAGGGGCTCCCTCGTTCCGCGCCGGAGGACCAGGGCCCGGTAGCGCTCGGCGAGGGCCTGCGGCAGCGTCGACCCCATCAGCGCGAGCGCCTGCGCCCGCCCGCGGCCCACGCCGAGCACGTGCGCGAGCAGCAGCTCCGCGTCGACGCGCGGGTCCGGCACCCCGGCGAGCGCGAGGTGCCCGACCGCGGCCCGCAGCGCCTCGTCGGCCCGCCGCGGCGCTCCCGGCTCGGTGGTCACTCGGCGAGGGCCTGCAGCCGCGCCGCCTCGTCCGCCTCCGTGAGCGAGCGGATCACCGGCTCGAGCGCGCCGTCGAGCACCTGGTCGAGGTTGTACGCCTTGTACCCGGTGCGGTGGTCGCTGATCCGGTTCTCCGGGTAGTTGTAGGTGCGGATGCGCTCGGAGCGGTCAACGGTGCGCACCTGGCTCCGTCGCGCGGCGGACGCCTCCGCCTCCGCCGCCTCCTGCTGCGCGGCCAGCAGGCGCGCACGCAGCACCCGCAGCCCCGCCTCGCGGTTCTGCAGCTGGCTCTTCTCGTTCTGCATCGAGACGACGATCCCGGTCGGGAGGTGCGTGATGCGCACCGCCGAGTCGGTCGTGTTCACGCTCTGGCCCCCTGGCCCGGAGGAGCGGAACACGTCGATCTTCAGGTCGTTCGGGTCGATCACGACCTCCTCGGGCTCGTCCACCTCCGGGAAGACGAGCACGCCGACCGCGGAGGTGTGGATGCGCCCCTGCGCCTCCGTCTTCGGCACCCGCTGCACGCGGTGCACGCCGCCCTCGTACTTGAGGTGCGCCCACACGCCCTCCGCGGGGTCGTTCGAGGAGCCCTTCACCGCGACCTGGACGTCCTTGTAGCCGCCGAGGTCGCTCTCCGTCCGCTCGAGGAGCTCGGTGCGCCAGCCCTTCGACTCCGCGTAGTGCAGGTACATGCGCAGCAGGTCGGCGGCGAAGAGCGCCGACTCCTCGCCGCCCTCCCCCGCCTTGATCTCGAGGATCGCGTCGCGCCCGTCGTCCGGGTCGCGCGGGATCAGGAGGCTCCGCAGCCGCTCGGACGCCGCCTGCTCGGCCAGCTCGAGGTCCGGGATCTCCGCGGCGAACGCGGGGTCCTCGGCCGCGAGCTCCCGCGCGGCCGCGAGGTCGTCCCGGTACTGCCGGTAGGTGTCCCAGGCGCCGACGATCTGCCCGAGCTCCGCGTACCGGCGCCCCACCCGGCGCGCGCGGCCCGCGTCGGCGTGCAGCTCGGGGTCGGCGAGCTGAGCCTCGAGGTCCGCGTGCTCCGCGACGAGCGGGGCGACCGACGCGAACTCGTCGGTCTCCGCGCTCACTTCGCGCTCGGGAGCGACTTCTGCATCTGGACGAGGAACTCGACGTTCGTCTGCGTCTCGCGCAGCTTGCTCGTGACGACGTCCAGCGCCTCCTGCGGCGTGTGGTTCGCGATCGCGCGCCGCAGCTGCCAGGTGACCTTGACCTCGTCCGGACCCATCAGCATCTCCTCGCGCCGGGTGCCGGAGCGGGTGATGTCGATCGCCGGGAAGATGCGCTTGTCGGCGAGCGCGCCGGACAGCACGATCTCCGCGTTCGCCGCGCCGACGAACTCGGCGAGGATCGCCTCGTCGACCGGGGAGCCGGTCTCGACGTGCGCCGCGGCGAGGATCGTCAGCGAGCCGCCGTTCTCGATGTTGCGCGCCGCGCCGAAGAACTGCTTCGCGGGCAGCAGCGCCGCCGCGTCGAGGCCGCCGGCGAGCTGGCGCCCGGACTGGTGGCCGGTCTGGTGGTGGGCGCGCCCGAGTCGCGTGATCGAGTCGAGGAGGATCACGACGTCGTAGCCGAGCTCGACGAGGCGCTTCGCGCGCTCGACGGCCAGGTCGGCGACCGTGGTCTGGTCCTCGGCGGGGCGGTCGAAGGTCGACGCGATGACCTCGCCCTTGACCGTGCGCTGCATCTCCGTGACGTCCTCGGGACGCTCGTCGACGAGCACCACCATCAGGTGCACCTCGGGGTTGTTCTTCGTGATCGCGTTCGCGACGGCCTGCAGCAGCAGGGTCGTCCCGGACCGCGGCGGCGCGATGACGAGGCCGCGCTGGCCCTTGCCGATCGGGGCGACGAGGTCGATCACCCTCGCGGTGAGCTTGTTCGGCTCGGTCTCGAGCCGGAGGCGCTCGGCTGGGTACAGCGGCGTGAGCTTCTCGAACTCGACGCGGCCCTCGGCCTCCGCGACCGGCAGGCCGTTGATCGAGTCGACCTTGACGAGCGCGTTGTACTTCTGGCGGCTCGGCTGCTCGTTCTCGGGGATCTGGCGGATCGCACCGACGACCGCGTCGCCGCGGCGCAGGTGGTACTTCTTCACCTGGCCGAGGGAGACGTAGACGTCGTTCGCACCCGACAGGTAACCGGAGGTGCGGACGAAGGCGTAGTTGTCGAGCACGTCGAGGATGCCCGCGATGGGGATGAGGACGTCGTCGTCCCGGATCTCCGGCTCGTCCCAGTCGTTGCCCTGGCCGCGGCGCTTGCGGTCGCGGTACCGGCCGCGCCGGCCCTCGCCGTCCTGCTGCTGGCCGTTCTGCTGACCGTTCTGCTGGTTCTGGGTGCCCTGCGACTGGTCCTGCTCCGGCGTGGCCGGCGCCTCGACCTTCGCCTGCTCCTCGCCCTGGCTCTGCTCGGCGGCGGCCTTCTGACCCTGCTCGCCGTTCTGCTGGGCGTTCTGGTTCTGACCGCCGCGACCGCGACCGCGGCCACGACCGCGACGCCCACCGGTGCGCTCGCCCTCGGCGGGCTGCTCGGCGGCGCCGTTCTCGGGCTGCTCGCCGCGCTGGAGCGCCTGCAGGTCCTCGGCGATGCCGGTGAGGCCCGCGTTGACGTGGGTCGCGGCCGACTTGGGCTCCGCCGTCCCGCTCTGCTCGGCCCGCTCGTCGCTGATCTCGGCGCCGCCCTCGGCCTCGTCGACGCGCACGGCGGAGGCCGGCTGCTCGGCGGGCTGCTCGGCCTCGGCCTGCGCGGGCTGCTCCGTCTGCGGCTCGACCGGCTCGACCTGCGTGACGCCCGATTCGGGCTCGGAGGGCTGCTCGGCCTCAGCGGCCGGCTCATCGGCGGCGGGCTCGGCGGCGCCGCCTTCCGCCTCGTCGACCTCGGCCTCCGAGGCCGTCACGGCCTCGGGCTGCTGCGGCTCCTGCGCGGCGTCCGCCGCGGGCGCCTGCGTGTCGGTGTCGGTGTCGGTGGGGTTGTCGTACTGCTCTTCGATGGCGTCCACGAGAATGCCCTTTCGCATGGTGGAGGTGTTCCCGACCCCGAGGGAGACGGCCAGCCGCCGCAGCTCGTCGACGCGCATGGCGGTGAGACGGGTGCGGGGAAGGCGCGGCACCTGGGTGCCGGCAGCGCGGGATCGCGATTCGAGGTCGGTCACGGTGATGTGGAGGGGTCCTCGGGCCCCGGGTGGGACGGACGGGTCTCTCCCGCGCCCCTCAGGTCTTCACCGGGTGCGGTGGAGTCGCACTCCGGGTGAGGCTCGCTCCGGCCTCAGATTCGGCCGGGAGACGATCCGCGCGAGCCGTCAGGAATGGGCGCGCACGGATGCCTGCTGAGTCTCGAGCGTAGCACCTTTGATATCCACGGCCGGGAGGAGGGCGGTCCATCGCTGCTCCGCGTGCGCCATCACCAGGTCGGCCGCGGCGAGCCGCTGGGAGGGGTCGCTCGCGAGCACCAGGATCGACGGGCCGGCCCCGGAGACGACCGCGGCGTGGCCCGCGGCGCGCAGCAGGGTGATCATGCGGTCCGTCTCCGGCATCGCGCTCGCCCGGTACGACTGGTGCAGGCGATCCTCCGTCGCCGTGCTCAGCAGCTCGGGCGACTGGATGAGCGCCGCGATGAGCAGCGTCGACCTGGACACGTTGAAGATCGCGTCCGCGTGCGGGACGCTCGTCGGCTGGAGGCTGCGGGCCAGCGCCGTCGACATGGTCTGCTCCGGGACGAGCAGCAGCGGCGACACGCTCCTGTGCGGCAGCAGCCGCTTGTGCTGCGGGCCGTCCTCGCCGGTCCAGGCGATCGTGAGGCCGCCGAACAGCGCGGGCGCCACGTTGTCGGGGTGGCCCTCCATCGCCGTCGCGATCGCGAGCAGGCGATCGCCGTCGAGCTCGACGATGCCGTCGAGGAGCCCCTTCGCCGCGACGATGCCGGACACCACCGCGGCGCCCGAGGAGCCGAGACCGCGGCCGTGCGGGATGGTGTTGCGCGCGACCAGGTCGAGGCCGGGCGGCTCCTCCCCCACCTCGGCGAACACGAGCAGGATCGCCCGCGCGACGAGGTTCGTCTCGTCGGTCGGCACCTCGCCCGCGCCGACGCCGTGCACCTCGACCCGAACGCCGGGCACGTCCGATGCGGTGACCGTCAGCCGGTCGTAGACGCTCAGCGCGAGCCCGAGGG
Organism: Amnibacterium sp.; assembly: GCF_051956055.1. Taxonomy (NCBI): domain Bacteria; kingdom Bacillati; phylum Actinomycetota; class Actinomycetes; order Micrococcales; family Microbacteriaceae; genus Amnibacterium; species Amnibacterium sp. The sequence goes on along the minus strand of NZ_JBQCGC010000068.1, from coordinate 34,815 downwards.
TGTCGAAGCCGGGACCGAGGTTCGCCGTGGTGGCCGGGACCTCGACGACGACGCTGCGCCCGGCGGGGACGCGGGAGGTCACCCTCCGAGACCCAGGGTCTGCGCGACCGCCGCCGCGTCGACCGGCACGCTCACCGGCTTCGCCTCCTCGCCGCCCGGGCCCTTGAGCGCCCACTGCGGGTCCTTCAGGCCGTGTCCGGTGACGGTCAGCACACAGGTCGCGCCCGCGGGGATGACGCCCGCGTCGGCGCGCTCGAGCAGCCCGGCGACGCTGATCGCGCTCGCCGGCTCGACGAAGATGCCGACCTCGGCGGAGAGGATGCGGTGCGCGGCGAGGATCGCCTCGTCGCTGATCGCGCCGAACCACCCGTCGCTGTCCTCGCGCGCCGCGATCGCGAGCTGCCAGGAGGCCGGGTTGCCGATCCGGATCGCGGAGGCGATCGTCTCCGGGTCCTTCACGACGTGCCCCACCACGATGGGTGCGGATCCTGCGGCCTGGAAGCCGAACATCCGCGGCAGCTTCGTCGTCGCGCCGCGCTCGAGGTCCTCGCGGTAGCCGCGGTGGTACGCGGTGTAGTTGCCGGCGTTGCCGACCGGGATGAAGTGGAAGTCCGGAGCGTCCCCGAGCACCTCGGCCACCTCGAAGGCGGCCGTCTTCTGCCCCTCGATCCGGTCGTTGTTGACGGAGTTGACGAGGTGCACCGGGTACTGCGCCGCGAGCTCGCGGGCGAGCTCGAGGCAGTCGTCGAAGTTGCCCTGCACCTGGAGCAGCTGGGCGTCGTGCGCGATGGCCTGCGACAGCTTGCCCATCGCGATCTTCCCCTCGGGCACCAGCACCGCCGCGGTGATGCCGGCGTGGGTCGCGTAGGCGGCCGCGGAGGCGGAGGTGTTGCCGGTGGAGGCGCAGATGACGGCCTTCGCGCCGTGCTCGACGGCCTTCGAGATCGCCATGGTCATGCCGCGGTCCTTGAAGGAGCCCGTCGGGTTCATGCCCTCGAACTTGACGTACACCTTCGCGCCCGTGCGCGCGGACAGCGCGGGCGCCTCGATGAGCGGCGTGCCGCCCTCGCCGAGCGTCACGACGGGCGTCGCGTCGGACACGTCGAGGCGATCCGCGTACTCGCGGATCACGCCTCGCCACTGATGGGACACGCGTGCACTCACCGTCATCACTTCACTCGCCTTCGATGCGCAGCACGCCCGCGACGGCCTCGACCTCGGGCGCGCGACCCAGGGCCGTCACGACGGCCGACAGCGCCGACTCCGGTGCCCGGTGCGTGCCGATCACCAGGGTAGCGGTGCCGCCGGCCGCGGCTCTCGTCTGCTGGGCCGTCTCGATCGAGACGGCGTGCTCCGCCACGATGGTCGCGAGATGGGCGAGCACGCCCGGTTCGTCGCGGACGGTCAGGCTGATCTGGAACCGGCTGGTGACGACGCCCGGGTCGAGCACCGGCAGGCCGGAGGAGGGCGGGGCGGCGAGGCCCGGACCGCCCAGCACGTGCCGGCGCGCGGCCGAGACGAGGTCGCCGAGCACCGCGGAGGCCGTCTCCGGGCCACCGGCGCCCGCCCCGTAGAACATGAGGTCGCCGGCGGACTCCGCCTCGACGAAGACCGCGTTGTTGGCGCCGCGGACCGCGGCGAGGGGGTGGCGGCGCGGCAGGAGTGCCGGGTGCACGCGCGCGCTCACGCCCTCCGCCCCGTCCGGGCCGGTCAGCCGCTCGCAGATCGCGAGGAGCTTCACGACGTGGCCCGTCTCCCTGGCGGCGCGGATCTGGTCGATCGTGACCGCCTCGATGCCCTCCACCGGCACGGCGCTGAGCGGGACGCGGGTGTGGAACGCGAGGCCGGCCAGGATCGCGGCCTTCTGCGCCGCGTCCGCGCCGCTGACGTCCCCGGAGGGGTCCGCCTCCGCGTACCCGCGCCTGGTCGCCTCCGCGAGCGCCTCCGCGAACGTGTCGTCGTGCTCGTCCATCCGGTCGAGCACGAAGTTCGTGGTGCCGTTGACGATGCCGAGGATCCGGCGCACGTCGTCGCCGGCGAGGCTGTCGCGCAGCGGGCGGATGATCGGGATCGCCCCGCCGACCGCCGCCTCGTAGTTCAGCTGGGCGCCGACCCGCTCGGCCGCGGTGAAGAGCTCGGTGCCGTGGGTCGCGAGGAGCGCCTTGTTGCCGGTGACGACATCGGCCCCGCTCTCGAGGGCGAGCAGCACGAGGTCGCGGGCGCGCTCGGTGCCGCCGATCAGCTCCACGACGATGTGCGCACCGAGCACGAGGCTCTCCGCATCCGTCGTCAGCAGGTCCTTCGGCAGGCTCGGATGGCGCACCGCGGTGAGGTCGCGCACGGCGACGCCCGCGAGCACGAGCGGCGCGCCGACCCGGGACTCGAGCTCGGCGGAGCGCGTCAGCAGCTGGTGGGCCACCTCCGCTCCGACCGTGCCGGCGCCGAGCACCGCGACGCGGATGGGCTGCACCCCGGGGGTCATTCCGCCTCCTGAGCGGCCGAGACGGCCGGCATGGGTTCCGTGAGTCCCGCGTCGCGGGCGAAGAGGTCGGCCAGCGTCTCGCGGGTGATGAGCACCCGCTCAGCCCCGTCCGCGACCGCGACCACGGGCGGCCGGGTGACGAGGTTGTAGTTGCTGGCGAGGCTGTGGTGGTACGCACCCGTCGCAGGCACCGCGAGCAGGTCGCCGCGGCCGGCGTCGGCCGGCAGCAGGTCGGCCTGCACGACGACGTCGCCCGATTCGCAGTGCCTACCGACGACCCGCACGAGCACCGGGTCCGCCTCCGAGATCCGGTCCGCGAGGCGCACCTGGTACTCGGCGCCGTAGAGGGCGGTGCGGGCGTTGTCGCTCATGCCGCCGTCGACCGAGACGTAGCGCCGCGTCGCCGGGCCGTCCGGCGTCTGGAGCTCGACGTCCTTCACCGTGCCGGCGGTGTACAGCGTGACGCCGGCGGGCCCTACGATCCACCTGCCCGGCTCGACCGCGAGATCGGGCACGGCGATGCCGAGCTCGGCGCAGGTCGCGGCGACGGTGCCCACGATCCCGATGGCGAGCTGCTCGATCGGCACGGCCTCCTGGTCCTCGGTGTACGCGATGCCGAATCCGCCGCCGAGGTTCAGCTCGGGCACCTCCCCGCTCCGGAGGAGGTCCCGGTGCACGACGAGGAGCCGGCGCGCGGCCTCGGCGAAGCCGCCGACGCCGAGGATCTGCGACCCGATGTGGCTGTGCAGACCGAGGAACCGCAGCTCGGGCCGGGCCCGGATCGCCGCGACGATCGCGGGCACCTGGGTCAGCGCGACCCCGAACTTCTGGTCCTCGCGCGCGGTCGCGAGGTACTCGTGCGTGGAGGCGTGGACGCCGCTGTTCACCCGGAGGCGCACCGCCTGGACGACGGCCGCACGGCGGGCGGCGTCGGCGACGCGGTCCACCTCCTCCGCCGAGTCGAGCACGATCGAGCCGACGCCGGCCTCGACCGCGGTCGCGAGCTCGTCGTCGGACTTGTCGTTGCCGTGCAGCCCGATCCGCGCCGCGGGCACGCCGGCGGCGAGCGCGGGGGCGAGCTCGCCGCCGGTCGCCACGTCGATGCGGAGCCCCGCGTCGCGCATCCAGCGCGCGACGTCGGCGGAGAGGAAGGCCTTGCCTGCGTAGTAGACGTGCGCCCGGGCGCCGAGCGGCTCGGCCGCCCCCCGGAACGCGGCGACCGCCCTGGCCGCCCTGCCCTTCGCCTCGCCCTCGTCGAGCACGTACAGCGGGGTGCCGTGGCGATCTGCGAGGTCGGCGAGCAGCACCCCGGCGATCTCGATGGCACCGGTCCCGTTCCGGCGCGCGCTCGCGGGCCAGACGTGGCCGGGCAGCGCCTGCGGGTCGCCCGCGCCGAGCAGCCGGGCGGGCACGAGGGGGTTGGTCACGGGCAGCCTTGATGGGTCGTGCGATCCAGGTCAGGCGAGCGGACCCGGCGTGGCCCCTGAAGCCGCCCAGGATCCTACCGGGAGCGCGGGCCCGCCTCCGAAGCCGTGCGGCAGGACGTCAGCCGCAGCTGCCGGTCGCACCGGTGCCGAGGCTGTTCAGATCGATGTCCGTCGCCGACAGCCCGACCACCGCCTCGCCCGGGCGCAGCTGGACGCTCGTGACCTCGACGCCCCGCGGGAGGTAGCTCGCGGCGCAGACGGAGACCCCGTTCGGCAGCAGCTGCTGCACGATCGCGGTCGCGGGGATCGAGGCGGGACCGGCGGTGATGGTCGCCGAGGACGGCTCCAGGTGCACGGTCTGCCCGGTCAGCGACGGCTTCATCACCACCGCCACCTTGAGGGCGATCCCGAGGAAGGTGCGGGAGAGCGTGGTCGACACCGTGCCCGCCCCGAACTTCGGCGCGGAGGCGCCGACGTTCCGCAGCTGGGGCACCTTGTCGAACGCCGCCTGATCCACCGCGAGCCTCGCCGTCGCCCGGTCGACCTTCCCCCCGTTCACCGGCAGCCCGCGCAGGTGCAGGGTGGCGCTCGCGGGAGCGCCCGCCACCTCGAGGTGCTGCGAGGTCAGCGTCACGTGGTCGAAGGAGCCGCGGAGGTACTGGATCAGCGCCGGACCGCCGCCGATCGTCGCCCGCACCTGCCCGGTGACGCCGGACGGCAGGCTCTGGGACACGCTCCGCTCGATCTGGGACTCCGCGTTCGCCCGGAAGACGCCGTCGCCCACCGTGAACGCGATCGCGCCCAGCACGACGAGGACCACGAGGGCGATCAGCGCGCCGACCAGCCCGCGCCGGGGTCGACGGCGCCGCCCTGGGACCGTCGCGACCGGGATCGGCAGCGTCGGCGGGTCCGGCGAGTCGCCCTCCACCGGTCGTGGGCCTTCGGTCACATGCGCTCCGGGGCGGTCACGCCCAGCAGCGCCAGGCCGTTCCGCAGCACCTGGGCGACCGCGTCGTTCAGGACGAGCCGCGTGCGGTGCACGTCCTCGACGGGCTCCCCGGCGAGCGGGATCACGCGGCAGTTGTCGTACCAGCGGTGGTAGGCGCCCGCGAGCTGCTCGAGGTATCTGGCGACCCGGTGCGGTTCCCGGAGGGTCGCCGCGCGCTCGACGGTGCGCGGGAACTGCTCGAGCTCGCCGAGCAGCTCCGACTCGGAGGGGTGCGCGAGCAGGGCGGGGTCGAACGCGTCCGCGCCGCCGGACTCGCGGGTCACGTCCGCCGCCTCCGCCTTCCGCGCCACCGAGCGGGTGCGGGCGTGCGCGTACTGCACGTAGTAGACGGGGTTGTCGTTCGTGCGGCGCGAGATCAGGTCGAGGTCGACGTCGAGCTGCGTGTCCACGGAGCTCCGGACCAGCGTGTACCTGGCGGCGTCCACGCCGACCGCCTCGACCAGGTCCTCGAGGGTCACGACCGTGCCCGCGCGCTTCGACATCCGGACCGGCTGCCCGGCCCGCACGAGGTTGACGAGCTGGCCGATGAGCACCTGCAGGGTCACGTGGGGGGTGTCGCCGAACGCCGCGACCATCGCCATCAGGCGACCGATGTAGCCGTGGTGGTCGGCGCCCAGCAGCATCAGGCACTGCTCGAACCCGCGGTCGCGCTTGTTCAGGTAGTACGCCAGGTCGCCGGCGATGTAGGCGGGCTCCCCGTTCGAGCGGATCACGACGCGGTCCCGGTCGTCCCCGAAGTCGGTGGTCCGGAGCCAGGTTGCGCCCTCCGACTCGTAGATGTGCCCGAGCTCCCGCAGGCGCGCCACCGCCTTCTCGACCGCGCCGGTCTCGTAGAGGTCGTTCTCGTGGAAGTACACGTCGAAGTGGACGCGGAAGTCGACGAGCGTCCGCTTCACCTCGTCGAACATGAGGTCGACGCCGATCGCCCGGAACACCTCCTGCACCTGCTCGTCCGGCAGCGCCGCGAGGCCATCCGGTGCGCGCTCGACGACCCGCGCGGCGATCTCGGCGATGTAGTCGCCGCCGTACCCGTCCTCCGGGGTCGGCTGCCCACGGAAGGACGCGAGGAGGCTCTTCGCGAACCGGTCGATCTGCGTGCCGTGGTCGTTGAAGTAGTACTCGCGGGTGACGAGCGCACCCTGCGCCTCGAGGGTGCGGGCGAGGCTGTCGCCGACGGCCGCCCACCGACCGCCGCCGAGGTGCACGGGCCCGGTCGGGTTCGCGGAGACGAACTCGAGATTGGTCTTCACGCCCGCGAAGGCGGTGCCGCGCCCGTACGCCTCCCCTTCGGCGACGATGCGCGCGGCGAGCGCGCCCGCGCTCGCGGCCTCGAGCGTGATGTTGATGAAGCCGGGTCCGGCGACGGCCACGGCTGCGACGCCGGGCAGCGCGCCCAGGTCGACAGCGAGCTCCTGCGCGAGGTCCCTGGGGGCCATCCCGATCCGCTTGGCCACCCGCATCGCGACGGTGCTCGCCCAGTCGCCGTGCTCGCGGGAGCGGGGCCGCTCCAGCACGATCTCCCCGTCCGACAGGGCCAGTTCGGCGCCGCGGCGCGCGGCGGCCGACCGCACGAGATCCCCTACAGCGACTTGCAGTTCGGCCGGAGTCATGGTCGTCGAGCCTACCGGCGGTCGACACGCCGCTCCCGCCGCGCCGGAGGTGCGCACGGGCCGCGCCCGGCCCCGTTGCTACGGTACGGCTGCCCCCCGGGCGGGGGTCATGGAGCGACGGGAGGGATCCCCATGACGACGAGCCGCCGCGCGGTTCCGATCGCCGCCGCGCTGATCGCGCTGGCCGCCGTCACCGGATGCACCTCCAATCCGGTGGCCGACCGGGCCACGGCCGCGACGTCGCACGCCGCGACCGCCACCCCGGCCCCGACGCCGACGACGCCGCCCCCGACCCAGGTCGCCGCGGACGCGACACCGGTGTCGATCCCGTGCGCGAAGCTCGTGCCCGCGACCGTCGCGAGCGGGCTCGACCCCTCGTTCGCGCCGGTCGAGCCCTGGACACCGCCCACCGGCAGCCCCTCCGCTCGGCTGGCCGCACTGAACGGCACGACCTGCGACTGGATGACGCCGGCAGGCGATCTGCTGGAGGTGTCGGTCGCGAAGCCCTCGCAGAAGGACGCGACGGCGCTCAAGGACGACCTGGTGCTGCGCAGCCAGTCGGTGCCGACCTACGGCGGCGAGGCGTACTTCCAGGTCGTGAACCACGTGGGCCAGGCGGACGTCTTCCGCGGCCGCACCTGGCTGTTCGTGCGGTCCAACAAGTTCTTCGAGCCGGGCGACGCCGCGACGATCGTCGCGGCCGCGCTCGACGCGCTCGGCTACGGCCCGAAGCCCACCGCGACGCCCACGGGCACCCCCACCTCCTCCCCCACCCCGAGCTGATCCCCGCGGGCCCCGGCCTCCCCGCCTCCCCGAGCACTTCGGCAGGCTGCATCCGCTTCAGCAGGCCACGGCGCCCGTGTTCAGCCTGCCGAAGCGCGTCCAGCCTGCCGACGTGCTCGGTTCACCCCAGCCGCACGAGGCGCGTCACGTCGTCGGACGGCAGCGCGTCGACCGTGGCCGTGACGGACAGCGACGTCAGGCCGACGGAGCCGCCGATCGTGGTGAGGAACGCGGTGTCCGCGGCGTCCCGCCCGGTCGCGATGCGCAGGAGCGACCCGCGCGGGGCCAGGGCGGTCGCGTCGACCACGTGCCAGGCGTCCTCCACGTACGCCTCCGCGACGGCGTGGAAGTCCATCGGGTCGAGCCCCGGCGCGTAGACGGCGACGAGCCGCGCGGGCACGTCGAGCGCCCGGAGGAGCGCGACGACCAGATGCGCGTAGTCCCGGCACACGCCCTGCCGTGCGAGCAGGGTCTCGGTCGCGCCGTCGGTCGGCTTGCTCGAGCCGGGGAGGTAGCTGAGCTGCGCGCCGACCCAGGAGGACACGGCGTCGAGGAGCGGCTTGCCCTCGAGCCCGGTGAACTCGGCCTGCGCGGTGGGCAGCAGCTGGTCCGACTCGCAGTAGCGGCTCGGGCGCCGGTAGGCGATGAGGTCGAGGGCCTCGACGCCGGCCGGCTCCGCCTTCCCCTCCACCTGTGCGTCGTACCGGATCGTGACCGCGCCCGGCTCGGCGTGGAGGAGCTGCAGGCGGGTGCCGGTCGTCTCCGTGAGCTCCTGCATCGGCAGAGGCCGGCCGTCGAGCTCGACGGTGAGGGTCTCGTCGATCGCGAGTCCCGGCAGCGGCGCGATCGCGACGGCGAGCACGAGATCGGAGGCGGCGGAGACCTCGAGGTCCATGGCGGCGGAGACGATGCGTCGCATGCACGAACCCTGACACGTCGCCGAGGGCGGGCATAGCGAGGGGCTCCGCCGGCTTGTCGCCTCACATGACAGTGCAAGGCATCTCCACCATCGGCTTCATCGGCGCAGGACACATCGGGTCGCATCTCGCGGAGCTCGCGCTCCGGCACGGCTACCGGGTGGTGCTGAGCAACTCGCGGGGGCCGGAGACGCTGTCCGACCTGATCGAGCGGCTCGGCGACGGCGCGTCCGCCGCCACGGCCGAGGAGGCGGCGACCGCCGGCGACGTCGTGGTGGTGACGATCCCGCTGAAGAACATCGACCAGGTCCCGGTGGCGCCGCTCGAGGGCAAGCTCGTCATCGACACGAACAACTACTACCCGCAGCGCGACGGCCGGATCGCGAGCCTCGACGCCGCGGAGAGCACCACCGCCGGTCTCCTCCAGGACCGGCTCCCGGGCTCGAAGGTCGTGAAGGCGTTCAACCACATCCTGTTCTCCGACCTGACGACGGTGGGTGCGCCCGCCGGTACGCCGGGTCGCCGCGCCCTCGCCGTGTACGGCGACGACGCGGACGCCCGCGCGACCGTGGAGGCGATGATCGACGAGTTCGGCTTCGACACCGTCGACGGCGGTCCGCTCTCCGAGAGCTGGCGGATCGAGCGCGACCAGCCGGGCTACGTGCAGCCGGACGACCAGGCCGGCCTCACCGAGCACCTGACGAAGGCGAAGCGCGACATCAACGGCTGAGCCGAGCGCTCCACCGCGCTTCGTGGGCGCCCGGGCTGCTAGCCTTGGGCGTCCACTGGCCCCCATAGCTCAGGGGATAGAGCACTGCCCTCCGGAGGCAGGGGCGCAAGTTCGAATCTTGCTGGGGGCGCACGAGGAAAGCGGCTCGCGATCAGGGAAGACCTGATGCGGGCGGCTTTTTCATTTCGCGGCTCCCGCCCATAGACGCAATGGGAAGCGGCCGCTCGGTCCAGTGCAGCGCGGAACGACTCCGCGCGCACCGAACTGCTCCGCGCACTCGTCGAGCCCAGTGCGGCCGACGCGTGCGCCAGCATCCGCAACTCCGCAGTCACCGTCGCGACCCGGCGTCGACATCGTCGCGCGGCCACACCGCGCACCGCGCGACTGAGGCCGTTCTCGATGGCGCCTCAAGTCCCCGCTCGCGAGGTACGCGCTGTCGGCGCCTCCTGGTCCACTGGCGCTCATGAGCGCAGGTGGGGCGAACACGGCCGATCTCATGACCGTTCGGAGCGCTTACGCATCCTGGGCCCCGGACTACATCGACCTCTTCGGCTCAGCCGACAAAGCCTCCGAGGGGGACCGTGCCGTCATCGCGCACTGGTCCACCACGCTGAGCGGCCCCGTGCTCGATATGGGGTGCGGGCCCGGGCACTGGTCCGCCTTCCTGCACGCGCGCGGCCTCGAGGTCGAGGGGCTCGATGCCACACCAGCATTCATCGAGCACGCCAAGCAGTCCTACCCAGCAATCCCCTTCCGCCTCGGCGATCTTCGCGACATCGATCTCGAACCTGAATCGCTCGGCGGAGTACTTGCCTGGTTCTCGCTCATCCACCTCGAACCGAACGAGGTCCCCGATGTCGTCCAGCGCATCTCGGCCGCGCTGCGACCAGGCGGCACAGTCCTCATCGGGTTCTTCAGCGGGGCTGAACTGCACCCCTTCGACCACCGCGTCGTCACCGCGTGGGCATGGCCACTCGCCCGCATGAGGAGCACCCTGGAGAACGCAGGCCTGGCGGTCACGAGCCAGAACGAACATCCACAGCCGAGCGGCCGCATCTTCGCCGAGATCGCAGCCAGGCGGCCCGGCCGATGAACGTCCGAGTCGCCTGCTCGCGATGCGCCCTACGCCCCACCTGGGGAGCGGTCATCGCCTTGGGCGCGCCTTTGATCGCGCAGCGGTGCCCGTTCGCGCGGCTCGTTCCTCCTCGGTCACGACCGCGAAGACACGCACGTCAACGCCGTGCGGGAAGTACGTGCGTCGACGCCGCTCGAGGCTGAGCACGTACCACCACGGGGGCGTCATCGCTCCCTTCGAGCGGTTGTGCCCCGCACACAGCGCCTGGCCGTTCGACACCACTGTCGGGCCACCTCGCGACCACGGGAAGACGTGATCGACCTGCACCGCCGGAGAGGCGCATCGCCCCCATGCGATGAACGCCGCGCCCTCGCAGCGCCCGCCGGCCCGCGACAAGACCGCCTCCCGAGGCGCGTACTTGAACCCGCGCCACACATCACGAGCACTCGAGTTCGGACCACGCCGCGGCATCGGGAACACGATCACGGCGAGCGCCGCCGCACCCGGAACAAGCCACCACAGATTCGGACCGAGAGCCGCAGTCACCCCCGCCAGAATCGCCGCGATCACCGGCAGACCAATGGTACGAGGAGCATTCGCCGAACGTACGGCGGGAGGGCGTCGGCCGCGACGCCCTCATTGAGGGACGCAACCCCTGCCTTCTCCCCCGCCTTCAGCACCCGTCTCGCTCGCCGGCTCGCGAGACGTCGGCCAACGGGGGCGTCGAGTTCCGAATGCTAGACGACGGCTAGCATTTCGAGGTGACGAGCCCTGCGGCGTCTGCCAAGAGCGGCTGGCACTCTGGGGCCCCGACGTCGAAGTAGGCGTCGCAAATCACGCCGTCCAGTCGGGGTGGTCGAGCCGACGCCTCGCCGAACTGATGCCCTACTACTGGGCCAGCGCGTTCTCCGAAGAGGACGCGTGGCCCACGAAAGCAGAGCACGCGGAGTAGACACCCCGACACCTCGCCGCCGAGTCTCAGAAGTCTGCGCGCGAACCGGCTCGCAGCCTGCTTCTGACTGCGCCTATGAGTGGAACCGATTGATCCAAGAGCTACCGGTCGAACCTTTGGTCGTCCCCAGCCGGAATCGAGAGGTTCCGAAGCCCGACTCATCGAGAAGGCCGAGGACGTTCCGCAGCACGGCCTGGTCGAGCTCTGCCTGGGCCGCCTCGTCGTCGCCGTCGAACACGGCCTGTTCGTCCGGCGTTGTGTCGTAACGCAGTTCAAGCGTCAGCGTGATGAGCCGTGGAGCGTCTGGCATGCGGCAACTCTCCCAGCCGCCGGGATCGCACCCCGATAGGGCCCCCGTTCCACAGTCGCATTCCCCTGCTCGCATGACGCCTCGCGCCCGCGCCGTTTATGACTCGTGGCGCAGGCGAATCGCGGATGACGGGTCACTGACGCCTCCGTGACGGCCGAACGCCCTGCACTGGCGGGCCCGTGACGTAGTGCATCCGGGGCGGAGTGAGCAACATCAGAGGCATGAACGGCACTCGGATCGCTTCCCTTCGGCAGCAACTCGGCTGGACGCAGGAGCGACTTGCGGGCGAGAGCGGCGTCGGCATCCGCACGATCCAACGAGTGGAAGCCGGGCACGAGGCAAGCCTCGAGACCCTGTCACGAGTTTCGAGCGCGTTGCAGGTGCCGGTGCGGGAACTGTTCGTCGTCATCGATGGAGAGGACTTCAGCGACCGAGTCGAAGCCATGCGACTGCGTTCGCACCTGCAACAGCGCGCCCGCGATCAGATCACGAACAGCTGGCTCTGGTGCTACCTGGCCATAGGACTCCTTGCTGCGTTCCTGGACCTGACAATCCCGTACTGGGGCGGCCTCGTGATCGCCGCCTACGCGGCCGGCGGATACTTCTTCCTCTCCCCGCTTCGCAACCGCGTGCTCGAGCCCCGGCTCGACAGCGCGTACCCGCTGTCGCACCGCACGAAGTTGACCAAACCGATGCACTTACCGGACGGAACGCAGCAGAGCTAGCCGTCCTCCGCACCCCCGTCTCCCACGGCGGGCCACCGCACCGCGGCGCTCACGCGGCGAGCGCACCGCCCAGCACGATCATCGCGACGCAGAGCGCTGCGGCGAGCATCGTCGCGACGAACGCCAGCCGGAGGCGCCGGCCGGATCGGACGACGAGCACGATGCCCGCCCCGAGCGCGACGACCAGCACCCCGCACACGACGGAGAGGGCGGAGGGCTTGCCATCGAACGCGAGCAGCAGAGCGGCCGCGGCCACGACCGTTCCCGCCGCGACGAGGCCCGAGGCCGTGCGACCCGCTCGCTGCGGGGCGCCGCGCACCCCCGCGCGACGGTCGTCGTCGATGTCCGGCAGCACGTTGCCGAAGTGAGCGCCGATGCCGACCAGCACCGCGGCCGCCGTCACCCACCAGGGCGGCAGGACCGCGACGGAGCGCGCCAAGGTCGCGACGGCGGGCAGCGCCCCGAAGGCGATCGCATAGGTGACCGGCGAGAGCACCGTCGCCTTGAGCCCCAGGTTGTACGCCCAGCCCAGAGCCACTCCCACGAGATGCGCCGCGCCCGCGCGCCAGCCGAGCGCGAGCGACAGCGGCACGACGGCCACGGTCGCGATCACGAGCGGGGGCACCAGCGCGCGCCGGCCGATGGTGCCAGCAGCGACCGGCTTGCCCGAACGGCCCGCGACCCGGTCGCGTGCAGCGTCGATCAGATCGTTGGACCACCCGATCGACAGCTGGCCGGCCAGCACCGCCGCAAGCAGCAGCACGACCACCGTGGCCCGGTCTCCCGCCGCCACCGCGAGCACCGTCGCCATCGCCGTCACGGCGACCGTCGGCACGGGATGGCTGGAGAGCGCGAGCGCGATCAGCGAGGACCGGATCGCGCGCACGCTCAACCGTAGGTGCGCTCGCCGCGAAGTCGCCCTGCCCCACCTCCGCGGGACGTACGGTCGCCCCATGACTCCCGAGCATCCGGCGCGCTCGTCATGATCGACGTGCTCGTCGTGGGGGGCGGCCCGGTCGGGCTCGTGACGGCGCTGCACGCGGATGCGGCCGGACTGCACGTCGAGGTGCTGGATCCTCGGCGGACGCCGATCGACAAGGCCTGCGGGGAGGGCCTCATGCCCGCGGCGGTCGCGGCGCTCAGCCGCCTGGGCGTCCACCCGGACGGGATGCCGCTGTACGGCATCCGCTACGTGAGCGGATCCCGGCGAGCCGAAGCGGCCTTCCCGGGTGCTCCCGGCCTCGGCGTCCGAAGGCTCGAGCTGCAGCAGAGCCTCAGCACGGCCGTCGCGGAGCGCGGCATCCCGGTGCGGCAGCAGCGGGCGCAGCGGATCGCCGAGCACGAGGACCACATCGCCGTGGACGGGACAGCGGCCCGGTTCCTCGTCGGCGCCGACGGCCTGCATTCCTCCGTCCGGCGGTCGACCGGGCTCGATCGGCCGACGCACGCCTCCGCCCGCTACGGCCAACGACGGCACTACCGGCGTGCACCGTGGACGGACCTGATCGAGGTGCACTGGAACCCGGTGGCCGAGGCGTACATCACCCCGGTGGGACCGGAGGAGATCGTGGTCGCCGTGCTCACTTCAGGGCGAGGGACCTGGGCCGACCAGCTCGCCGGGTTCCCCGCGGTGCGGGAGCTGATCGGCGACGCGGAGCCGACGTCGACGGTGCGTGGCGCAGGACCCTTCCGTCAACGCGCGAGGACGGTCGCGCGGGGCCGCATCGCGCTCGTCGGCGATGCGGCCGGATACATCGACGCGCTCACCGGCGAAGGGCTCTCCGCCGGTTTCGCCGCCGCAGACGCACTGGTGGAATGCCTGCGCGCTGATCGTCTCGGCGACTACCCGGCGGCGCACCGCAGGGCGACCTGGCAGTCGCAGGCCCTGACCCACGGCGTCCTCGCCATGTCCAAGGTGCCGGTGCTGCGCCGGAGCATCGTCCCGCTCGCGTGCGCGATCCCGCCCCTGTACCGAGGAGCCGTGGGCCTCCTCGGTGGTTGATGATCGGTGCCCCGCTCGGGGATTGGCGGCCCCGCCGTCGGCGATGCGATGCGAGACGGGTCGCCCGCGCGAGGACACTCAGGTGTGTGACCATCAGGGGCCTCAGGGCGCTCGGCGGCCGGACGTCCCACCGGGCACTCCTCGCCGCAGTCGGAGTCGCGGCACTCCTGGTCTCGTTGGCCGCCTGCTCTGCGACGTCGTCGCCGACCGCTGCTCGTCCGATCCCGACCGCGTCTCCGACATCAGCGGCCGGCGCCGCCGCGCTCGCGCAGGCCATGCTCGCCGGCATCGTGCTCCCAGGGGCTGCCCGCTTCCGGTCCACGTCGCCCGCGCCTGCGCTCGACCACCCGTCGACGACGGTGAACTGCCCGCACGTCGCCACCGCGCACGCGTTCTGGACGGTGTCCGGCTACTCGACCGCCTCGATGCAGCGGTTCTTGGAACACCACGTTCCGCACCGCCTCCAGGTCTCCGGGACGGGCAACGGCTCTGGCCCAGGAGGATCCGGCTTCGTCGAGGTGACGTTCGCGGTGCCTGCGAGCACGCAGTTCGCGACGCTCGACGTCACAGCCGTGCCACAGTCCAACGGAGTCGCCATCCGCGCCGATGCGGAAGCGATCCTCGGCGAGTGGGAGTGCTCTCACGCCTGACGGCTCGCCGGCCCCTCGACAGCAACGGAAGCGCACGATGCCGAATCCCACTCCCCTGCTCGTGCGACCCGGACCCCGGTGCTGATGACGGGTGCGCTCGACCGCCTGCGGGCGACCCTTCGGGTCGTGCTGGTGATCCTCGTGCTCGGGCTCGCCGTGGCGATCGCCGGTGGCATCGTCCTGGAACCTCATGCGCCGGTCGGCTTCGCGGCTGTACGGGGTCACCCCCTGCTCCATCGAGCCGGGACGGGCCCCTCCGCCTCCGCGAGCGATCTCGTGCACTTCCGGCAGCATGCGCTCGGCATCGGAGTCCGCTGCGACGGACGAGGACGCATCCGGGTCGTGCTGCATCCGTTCGGCGCCGTGGAGAGCAACTGCCAGCCGAATGACCCCGCAGACGGCGGCTTCGTGCTGTCCGACGTCGCGACCGACACGGTCACGTGGGAGGTGCAGACTCCCGCTCAGAACCGGTGGAGCCTCGTCCTCACCCAGCCGGCAGTCGACGGTGTCGCTCTGGAGCCGTGAGACGACGCCGACCTGCGCCAGGAGAGAGCCCTGTGCCGTCGTTCGCAGCAGAGCGCCACCCACGACGTCCCGCGCGGAACGCCTCATCCGCCCCGTACCGACACGCCAGACCTAGCCAGGCCCCGCAGTCAGATCTCTGCGGTACCAGCTGCCCGTCTTCCCGCCGAGGTCGGACGGAGCAGCCGGCCCGACCTCGACGAACCCGTTCTGCGCGAGTACGCGTCGGGAAGCGATGTTCGCGTCCGAGACAGCGGCCAGGAGCGAAGTCAGCCCGAAGTCGCTGACGGCGATCTCGAGCATCGTCCGTACTGCCGCAGTGGCGACACCTCTGCCGCTGACTCGCTCGGCGACGCGGTATCCGAGGTGAGCCGAGCCTCCGCCGATCTCGAAGAGATTGAACCTTCCGATCACGCTGCCGTCGTGATCGATGAGGACGTGGAACGAACTCGTGCCGGCCGCCCGTGCCGCGATGGCGTCGTCGATGTGCGTGGCGAAGCGTTCGAAGAACTCATCTCCGCGGTCCGAGATCGAGGCAGCGAAATAGCGCCGGTTCTCCTGTTCGAACGCCAGAACCGCCGCGGCGTGCTCGGCGCGGAGAGCCTGGAGCGCCTGCACGCTGCGACCGTATCTCGATCACGCCAGAGAGCCCGTTCTCGACGGGACCGCGGCAGACTCGGCCCGTGGGCCTCGATGTGCGCGCGGGCTCGCACCGTGACGTCGATCGGTGCGTGGACCTGTGGACCCGGATCATCGCCGCTCGCGACGGCGCCTCGGTCGCGCCGGCGGCCCGGCGCAGCATTGAGGTCGCCTTCACACGGCCGGTCGTCCGTTTCGCTGTGGTCGGCGGCCACGAGCCCCGCGCGTTCGCGCTCACACTCGTCAAGGACGGGCGAATCGCCCTGCTCTCGCGGCTGTGCGTCGACCCGACAGCGGCTTCCCGAGGCATCGGCACCGCGCTCGTCACCGACGCCGTGGATCATGCGCGGGCTGCAGGCTTCTCACGGATCGACCTCGACGTTCGAGAGACCAACGCCCGAGCGATCGCGCTCTACGGACGCGCCGGCTTCGTCGCGGTCTCGGAACCGTGGACCTATGACCGCGGCGACCTCATGGTGACCCTGTCGCTCGGCCTGGCAGGAGAGGACTGAGCCCGCGGTCAGGACGAGCGCCGAGCGCAGCCGGCGAGCAGACGTCCTCCGGCTCGATGCGAGCATGACCTCGAGCTCGTCGCTCCTGCGACGTCGGGTTCGGCGATGATTCGTCGCCTGGGAGGCTCGAGCGGTGTCGGAGGATGTTGCAGCCAGCGGTACCGCGGCTTGGATCGCGGCTGCGCGGGCGCGGGAGTCGGCGCGGGCCGATCGCTTGTTCGACGATCCATGGGCGGCCGATCTCGCCGGTGATGCGGGCCGTTCCCGGCTGACGGCGAGTGAGCGGACCAGCGGCCGGGAGAACGCGTTCCTGCCGGTTCGGACGCGTTACTTCGACGACGTGCTGCTGGACGCGACGCGGTGGGCTCGGCAGGTCGTGCTCCTCGGCGCCGGTTTCGACACCCGCGCCTACCGACTCCAGCTCCCACCGGGGACCTGTCTGTTCGAACTCGACCAGCCCGGCCAACTCGCCAGGAAGGAGGCCGTCCTCGCTGCCGCCGGAGCCCGACCCGCGTGCACGCGCATCACGGTGGCCGCGGATCTGCGCGGCGACTGGTCGACACCGCTGCGCACCTTGGGGTTCGACCCGAACATGCCGACGGCGTGGCTGGCGGAGGGAGTGCTGTTCTACCTCGACGTCGCGGCCGTGCACGAACTGCTGGCGACCGCAGCTGCCCTGTCAGCGTCTCGGGCGGTCTTCGCGGCCGACCTCTCCGGCACCGGGCTGCTTCGAACCCCGGGAGTGGCGCAGTGGATCGAGCACCGGCAGCGAAGCGGCCTCGCCCCACCGTTCTGCACCGACGATCCCTCGGCACTGTTCCACCGGCACGGCTGGCCGACCTGCAGGACCGAGCAACCAGGGCAGGCCCCCGCGAACTTCGGCCGCCTCCCACCACTGCCGGAGGGCTGGCCCGGCGGCGCAGACCCGACGATGCGGACCTACCTCGTCACCGCCGAGCGCCATCCGGAGCCGCGTCGTGACGATCCCGCTGGGGTCGTGCACTGATCGCTCGCACGCCGCATCGCGCCCGTCCTGGTGCTCCGATACCTCGCCCCGCGGTGCTTCGAGCACATCGGGCACTGCGACCGACGCCCGGCGGTCGTACGCTCGCCCGCATGTACGCGGTCGCCTTCTACGACATGGCCGAGGGTGCCATGTCGCGCATCCCGGACATCTACCCACGTCACCGCGCCTTCCTCGACGAGTTCGCGAAATCCGGCGAGATCCTGCTCATCGGACCCTTCCTCGACCCGGTCAACGACGGCGCCATGACCGTGTTCAGAACGCGGGAAGCCGCAGAACGGTTCCGCGACGGCGACCCGTTCATTCATGAAGGTCTCGTCGCCCGGGCCCGCATCCTCGACTGGGACCCACTCGACTTCACCGGCACCCAATAGGGCATCCTCATCCCGGCCCGACTCCGTCGAGCTCGTACGGTGTCGTCATGGCCGCGGCTGACGTCGAGCTCCTGCCGCGCCTGCCGGCGTCGTTCGGCCCGGAGCGGCTCATCCGGTTCTTCCCCGACTACGCCGCGGCACACCCGCTCTGGTTCGCCGTCGGCCACCCGCCGCTCGCCGACCTGCGGCTGCCCGACGGCCTCGCCGCCCGGCTCCGCCGGTGGTCCGACTATTGGGTCGACACATTCGGCTGGGACACCGGATGGCCGGACGGAGCGCCCGCGCAGTGGTGGTCGGCGGAGGAGGACCGCCTCCCCCGCGACGTGTCCCTCGCGTTCGGACGCGAATTCGTCGTCGAAGCCGGCGACCGGTACCTGCACAGCACCACCGGGGCGACGTCCCCCTCCTCCGCGGAAGCGCTGGGCGCGCTCCTCCGAGCCGATGCTGAGGAACGCGCCCGGGTGAGCGCGGACCTCGAGAGCGGCGCTCGGTACGACGTCGACGCGGCCGGCCTCGGCTATCGGCAGTGGCTCGCCGAACGAGGGCGCCACGAATCCGGCGGGTAGGCCCATCCGGTTCCGGCTCGGCCTTGCGCCGGTCGGCCCGTCGGTCCCCGCACCTACGGTGCCGACGTGGATGTCGACGCGATGCTGCACCTGGCGACCCGACTCGCTCGCAAGGCCGGCGATCTGGCGGTCGAGCGGATCTCGACGGCGACCGCGTTCTCCAAGGGCGACGCGGGCGATCTGGTGACCGAGGCGGATCACGAGAGCGAGGCACTCATCGTCCAAGGGATCCGTGATCGCTTCCCCGACCACGCCGTCCTCGGCGAGGAGACCGGCCTGCACGGCGCGACGGGGGCCGAGGTGCGGTGGCTCGTCGATCCGCTCGACGGCACCAACAACTTCGTGATGGGCGTGCCCTACTTCGGCGTCTGCATCACCGCCTGCGTCGGGGAGGAGCCGATCGTCGCCGTCGCGCACAACTCCCCCGCCCGGAGGACCTTCGCCGCCGTGCGGGGCTCCGGATGCACCGTCGACGGCGTCCCGACTCGCATGCCCGCCCCGTCGCCGTTGCGGCAGGCCACGGTCGCCTGGACGCAGGGCTACGGCGTCGACATCGACGACCCGGAGCGCAACCGCGCGTTCGCACGACTCGAGCGCGCCACGAAGCGGGTGACGCGCAGCTGGGCCCCCTCGATCGACTGGGGCCTCCTGGCCCAGGGTCATCTGACCGGGCTCGTCGCGTACCGCAACGAGCGCTGGGACCTGGTCGGCGGCGCGCTCATCGCGGAGGAAGCCGGAGCGGTCGTCGCGCGAGACGCGACGGGCAGCTGGGTGACGGTCGCCCACCCCGACGCCCTCGCGCACATCCTCGACGCGATCGAACTCGTCCCTGCGCAGTAGTGCGACGAGCGGCCGGCGGCGGCGGCTGGCGCTCAGGGCGTGAGCGCCACGAAGGCGAGGCCGTTCGTCGCTTCGGCCCGCGCCAGCACCGACTCGGGGTCGTCCAGGCCGGCCGTGGTGACGTCGAGGGCGGAGAGGTCGAGCACGCCGGCTTCGACCTGCCTCCAGACCGAGTAGGCGGTGCGGTCGGAGGCCATCCACGAGCCTCGCAGGGTGATGCGGCGATGCATCAGCTCGTCGTACGGCACCGGGAGCGTCTCGCGGACGCCGCCGACGAGCACCATCGTGCCGTCGGACCGGAGCACGTCGAAGCCGACCATCGTGAGGTCGGCGCTCGACACCGGGCCGAGCGCGTCGATCGCCACGTCGGCCTCCGCGCCGAGCGCGTCGAGCACCGCGGCGCCGTCGGCGGTCCGATCCCCTCCGGTCCGGACGGGATGCACCCGCGGGTCGACCTCCCCCAGCCGAGCCAGACTCGCGGCGTTCCTGCCGACCGCGGCGACCGCTCCTGCTCCGCGCGCCAGGGCGAGCAGCACGGCCGCTCCCCCGAGCTGCCCGGTCGCACCCGTCACGACGACGCGGTCCCCCGGGGCGAGGCCGCTCCGTTCGACGGCCGCGGCGGCCACGGAGAGCCACGGGAGGAACGCCAGCCGAGCGAGGTCCGGATAGCGCTCGGCACCCGGCAACGCGACCAGCGTCGAGGCCGGCATCACCGTCTGCTCCGCGAACGTGCCGGTGCGCCACACCCGGCGCATCGCCTCCGTCGTCGCGGTCCGCACACCGCGGCCGCCGATGCCGGTCCAGCCGAGCAGGACCTCCTCCGGCTCGGCGAGCCTGCCCGAACGCAGGAAGCCGGTGCTCATGACGATGTCGCCGGGACGGACGGAGAACACGTCACGGGCGACGTCCACGACCCGGCCGATGCCGCCGATGCCGAGCACGGTCGGCGTCGCGACCCCTCCCCTGCGTCCCGCCGTCAGCACCCGCGTGTACGCCGGCACCTGCACGGCGAGCATCCGCACCAGCGCTCCGCCGTCCCGCGGCGCTGGAACGGGCACCTCCTGCAGCCGCAGCGGCGCATCGGTCGAATCCAGGATCCATGCCTTCACCGCTCCAGCGTCGACGTACGCCAAGCTGGTATCCAGAGCCGGTTCATCGTGGTATCGGCGGTACCAGGAGGCGGCGTGACGACGACGGATCCGCGGCTCGAGCGACGACGCGAGCTCGGTGCGTTCCTGCGCGCCCGGCGCGAGCACACGACCCCGAGGGACGTGGGTCTGCCCGGCTCGGCCCGGAGGCGCACACCCGGCCTCCGCCGGGAGGAGCTCGCCGCGCTCGCGGGGATCAGCACCACCTGGTACACGTTCCTCGAGCAGGGCCGAGACGTCCGCCCGTCCCATCAGGTGCTGAGCGCGATCGCCGACGCACTGCGGCTCGCGCGCCCGGAGCGCGCGCACCTGCGGGCCCTCGCCGCCGAGGACGACGCCCCGCTCGAGCGGCACGAGTTCCTCGCACCCGAGGTCGCGGACGTGCCGGCCCTGCTCGATCCGAGCCCCGCGTACGTGACCGGCAGCAGCTACGACCTGCTGGCCTGGAACGCGGCCGCCGCCGAGCTCCTCCGCGGGGCGACGGACACGACCGGCCCCAACCTGGCCAGGTGGGTGTTCCTGCATCCGCTCGCGCGGGACGTGCTCCCCGACTGGGCGCTCGTCGCGCAGGGGGTCCTCGCGCGCCTCCGGACGAACGCCGGCAAGCATCCCGGGTCGGCGAGATTCCTGCGCCTGGAGCACGAGCTCCGTGCTGCCAGCCCGGAAGCGGACGCCTGGTGGGCCAGGTACGACATCGCGACCGACCGATCCGGCATCAAGCGCGTGCGCACCGCCGCAGGCGAGGAGCGGACGCTGCGCTTCGCCTCGTTCCGCGTCGCCGACCAGCCCGAGCAGGTCCTCACCGTCTACCGCCCGGACTGAACGAAGGACGCCGCTCCCCTGGCGGAGCGAGTTGCTTTGCTCTATAACTCGTAGAGCAAAGGAGGCGGCGCGTGATCCTCATGGTCGACCTGAGCAGCGACGTGCCGATCTACCTGCAGCTGCGGGACCGCGTCGTCGAGGCGATCGCGGCGGGCGAGCTGCGCGAGGGGAGCTCGCTGCCGTCGACGCGCGCCCTGGCGTCGGACGCGGGCATCAACTTCCACACCGCCAACAAGGCGTACGAGCTGCTCCGTCAGGAGGGGCTCATCCGCCTGAACCGCAAGACCGGCGCCGTGGTCACGACGGCGACCGCCGATGCCGCCGTGCGTGCGGCGTGGACGGCGCGCCTCCGCACCCTCCTCGCGGAGGCCGTCGCCAAGGGGCTCACGGACGACGAGATCGATTCGGCCTGCCGCTCCGTGCTCGCGTCCTTCCAGACCACTCCGGAGAGGGGTGCCTCATGACACTCGCGATCGTCATCAGCGCCGTCCTGCTCGCCCTCGTGCTGGCCCTGGGTGTCGCGCTCCCGTCGATCGCGGACCCGACCGTCCCGTTCGGCGTCCGCATCCCCGCGCAGCACCTCGGCGATCCCGCGGTGGCGCGGCAGACGCGCCTCTACCGCTGGCGGGTGCTCGGGAGCGGTGTGGTCGCAGGGGCGCTCGGTGTCGCGGTGTTCGCCGTCACCGGTGCGCCGCTGATGCTGCCGCTGTCGGTGCTGCTGCTCGTCGGGGCGTGGTACGCGTGCTTCCTCCTCGCCAATCACGCGCTCCGGGCGGCGAAGGCGGCCGGCGGCTGGTACGCGGGCACGCGCCAGGGCATCGCGGTGGA
Source organism: Amnibacterium sp. (assembly GCF_051956055.1). NCBI lineage: Bacteria > Bacillati > Actinomycetota > Actinomycetes > Micrococcales > Microbacteriaceae > Amnibacterium > Amnibacterium sp. The sequence continues at coordinate 12,868 of NZ_JBQCGC010000068.1, read as the reverse complement.
CACCGAGCTGCGGACCCGTCCGCCGCGGTTCCCCTGGCGGTGGCTCGCGCCTGCGGCCCTGATCGTCGTCGTCAGCGCCGTCGTCGGCACCGCGCTCTACCCGTCGATGCCGGCGACGCTCGCCGTCCACTTCGGCGCAGGAGGGGCACCGGACCGGCTGGCTGCCAAGACGGTCGGGACGGCGTTCGCGCTCGTGTTCCTGCAGCTCGGGGTGACCGGGCTGCTCGCAGGGATCGCCGCGGCCATCTTCCACAGCAGGGCGGACATCGATCCCGCCCGACCGGCGGGCTCCGCGCGGTGGTTCCGCGAGTACCTGGTGCTCAGCGCCAAGGCGGTGCTCGCCCTGGCCGCCGCGATCGATGTCGGACTCCTCGGCGCCTCGCTCCTGATGTGGACCGGGACCGTCGTCCGATGGGCGCCCCTCGTCGTCGTGGTGCCCGTCCTGGCGGGCGTCCTCGCGACGGTCGTCGTGCTCGCGCGCCACAACCGCGGCCCGGACCCGCAGCCCGACGGCGACACCGGGCTCGTGCACCGGGACGACGACCGGCTGTGGCACGGCGGTCTCGTCTACGCCAACCGGCAGGACCACGCACTCTTCGTCCCGCGGCGCTTCGGCATCGGCTGGACGATCAACGTCGGGAACCCCCGCGCCGGGATCCTCCTCGCCGGGATCGCGGGCCTCATCGCGCTCGTCGTCGTCCTCCGGTTCGGCGGCTGACGGCACTGCGCACCTAGGCGGGGAGCCGGGCGGCGGGCATCATCGACCGATGACGAAATACCTCATCTCGTTCCCGAGCGAAGCCATGGTGGTCGACGACGACGAGCTGCCCGCGGTCGCGGACGCCTCGCACGCCGTGATCGCGGAGGCGAAGGCGGCCGGTGTGTACGTCTTCGCCGGCGGCATCGCCGAGGAGGTCCCGACCGTGCAGGTCGCCGCGGACGGCTCGACCGCGGACGCTCCTTCCCGAGGCTCCGAGCTCACGGGCGGCTTCACCGTGCTCGAGCTCCCCAGCCGCGACGACGCGATCGGCTGGGCGCGGAGGATGGCCGCCGCCTGCCGCTGCCCGCAGGAGCTGCGGGAGTTCATGTTCGACCCCGCGAGCTAGCGACCCGGACGCGCTCCGCGGGAGGGGCGGCTGCTCAGCCCGCGGCCTCCTGCTCGAGCCGCCGGAACTCCCGCTCGGCGGACAGGGCGTAGCTCCGGAGCACGTCGAGGCGCACCGCGTCCACCGGTCGGGGCTCCGCGGACAGGGCGCAGAACGTGCCGATCATCCGCCCGCTCAGATCGTGGATCGGATGCCCGATGTAGAACGGCAGGTTGGACTGGGTGATGAACGGGTTGTCGCGGAACCGCCCGTCCCTCCCCGCGTCAGGGACGACGAGCGGCCCGTCGGCCGGCACGTGCAGGTCGTAGGACAGCGACAGTGGGATCGCGACCGGGGTGTCCGCCGACGCCGCGGCGAACCACATGCGGTCGCCCTCCAGCAGGGTCGCGACCGCGAGGGACACCCCCAGCTCGATCTTCGCGGCGTTGACGAGGCGGCGCAGCTCCGGGGTGCCCCGCTCGGCGGCGGCGTCCAGGAGCGCGGGCGCGGCGGCCCACCGCCAGCGCTGGACCGGCACCTTCGCCCGTCGCCGCTCCGCACCGTGCGAGCGGCGCAAGTCGAGCAGCGGGCCGGCGACCGCGGTCAGCTCATCCGCCCACGCCCGGTACGTGGCGACCGACCCGTACGGGCGACCGGGCTCGAGCTCAGGGTCGCCCAGCGCCGCGAACGCGGTCCCGACCGTGTCGCCGACGATGCGCCGGGTCGTCCGATTCAGCTCGTCGGCCCGCCGCTGGCCGCTCTCCGCGAACCGGCCCGTGTACGGCAGGACCGTGCCGACCGGTTGGATCCCGGCCACGACGATCGGGGCGTCGTGCTTCAGGTGCGCCCGGAGGTGCGCGAGCAGCCCGCGCACGCTGCGGTCCCACGACTCGACCGGGGTGAGCCGCACCGCGTCGTTCATGCCGAGGACCGTCACGACCGCGTCGTAGCCGGAGAGATCCCGGTCCCCGAGCCATGCGAGCGCCGACTCGGCGCTCATCAGCTCCGCTCCGACGAAGTCCACCTCCACCGCGCCGTCCGTGTGCGCGGCGAGCGACGTCGCGAGCTGGCCGCACAGCGCCATGCGGTGGGATGAGACGCCCCAGCCGTGCGCAGCGCCGTTCCCGAGCAGCAGCACCCGCTGCGCCGGCCCTTCGCCGACGAGCACGCTCGGCTCGTCCCGCGCGTACGGGATGCCCCCGCCGTCGGCGAGCTTCTTCGCGTACCAGAGTCGGGCCGCACCGCGGCTGATTCCGGACAGGACCATCCGCAGCACCTCCTCGAAGATCGAGCGATCGAACCCTAGGTGCCTCCGGGCCGCGACGCCGCCGCCCGCCAGCGCGTGTCGCTCGCGGCGCAACGCGACCCCTCGCATTCTAAGGAAATTCCAAGATTTTGCAGTAGCATGCCCGCGCCGGAATCGGCGGACGATGAGGGAAATCACGGATCACGCCGATCTGGATGCGCTCCCTCGCGAGACCGAGAGGAAGCGACCATGCGATTGCGCGATGAGAACGCGAGCGCGTATTCCTCGATCTTCATCCTGCGGGAGCTGGCACCCGAGGTGCTTGCGCGGGTGCCGGACGCCCTGCACCGCATCGTCACGTCACGGGACGCGAAGGTACTGCGTCGGCGGTGGCACGAGTCCCCTGGGCGCCGCTCGCATCTCTCGATCCGGGAGGCCGGGGCTGTCGCGCGAGCCCACGTCCTCACCGCCTGCCCCTCGATGTCGGACTCGGAGCTGTTCGGCCTGCACCACAGACTGGGGTTCGATCGACTGCCGGTCAGCTTGGTCATCGCCGGCGATCGTCTCTCGATCAAGAGCTGGCATCTTGAACTCGACGGGGAGGCGAATCTCGCATTCATGCACCGGCTCGTCGACCTCGCATGCGGTCTGCCCGACACCCCGTTTCCCCGCGCGGTACGCCTGCCGGTGCTCCGCGGTGCCGTCAGGGCTTCGGCACCGCTCGCAGTCAAGGAGGCGCTCGCCTATCGGCGTGACCATGTCACGCCCATGCAGTCCGCGCCCGAGCCGACCGACGCGCAGCGGCTCCGAGAGGCCGTGCACCTCGACTCCGCCGAGCTGGACGAGCGGGTCATCGCCGCTGTTCGGCGCGCCACCGACGAACGCACGACGGTCAACAGCGCGCTCATCGCTGCGGTGGCGGAGACCGCCGCCGAGATCCACCGAGGACAGGGGGATCCCGTCGTCTCGGTCCCCGTCCACCTGGGGAAGTGGGCCGGGGGGCCGGTCGTCGGGAACTTCATCCTCAACCATCGCCTCGGCGGCCTCCGGTCGACGCGATGGCACCCCTGCGGCGTCCGAGACTTGCTCGCGGAGGCGCAGACGAGGGCGGGCTTCGGCGGCTTCCTCTGGGACCTGCAATGGCCGCTGAAGGCCCGTATCCGCCGCCGGTCTGCGGTGGCCGCTGCGCAGCCGGAGCTCACCGTTCAGATCTCCGCGATCCGCTCGCCGCGCCCGTTCCCGACGCAGGCGTGGGTTTCAGGGCGCCCGAACGTGGTCTTCGGATCGATCGGCCCCTATCCCGCCTTCTTCACGTTGCTGTGGCGCGTCGGTGACGCGGTCGTGGTCGCGGTCGAGGACGAGACGCATGCGTTCGACAGCAGCCAGTACATGTCGGTGCTCTCGCGGAAACTCGGCGACCTGATCGGGGTGCGGGCGGAGCCGTCGCCCAGCAGGGCACTGCCGGTCGGAGCCTGAGCTCGATCGCCGCTACCCGCCCCGGAGGTGCTGGGCGCTGAGCGCCTCGTACTCCTCGTCGGAGAGCTCGTCGAAGTGCTGCGCCTCCCGGCGGTCGGAGCGCAGCCACCGCACGAAGAGCAGGACGACCGCGGGCACGTCGACGCCCTCCGCGATGCACCAGAGCAGGTCGCCCGCGAGCTGCTGATCGCGGAGCGGGTGCGGCGCCCAGTGCGGAGCGTTGATCGCCACGTGCGTCATGCCGTCGATCACCGTCGTGGACAGCCGCATGAGGATGGCCGGGATCGCGTCGGCCACGAGCTCCGCGAAGGAGATCATGAACTCCGCGACGATCGCGAGACCCGAGGACGGGACGAGCGGCTCCGCGAGCGGGATCGCGACGACGAGACCGGCGGCGGGTGCCACCGTGTCGACGAGCGCCTCGCCCAGCGGGCTGACCCGCAGCCAGCCCGAGATCGGGGTGAGCAGCAGGACGAAGACGGCGAGCGGGACGAGCGGTGCGACGACGAGGTTGCCGAGCGTCCGGGCGAGGCGCGAACCGATCAGGCGATCGACCCGAGCCGTCCCGACCGGACCGGTCGCGGCCCGCGCCAGCGCCACCGGCCTGCCGAGGACCACGAGCGCGGGCACGAGCGCGACGAGCACCACCAGCCGCGTCACGAAGGCGTACCGCAGCACCGAGCTGTAGGCGCCGGGGAACCCCTGGGTGATCACGACGTAGACGCCGGCGCCGAAGAGGAGGAACAGCAGCGTCCGCATCGGCGGCCACGACCGCCCGAGGGCTCGCGCGCGGGCGACACCCGCCAGATAGAGGCCGACGGCCAGCACCACGGCGACGAGCGCGACGGGATCGAGCCGGACGGTGAACAGCGCGCCGAAGGGCGGCATCAGGTCTCCCCGTCGACAGGCACGCTTGGAACGGTAGGTCGCGCACCGGCCGAGGCCTAGGCGGGACCTGACCGGAGCATGACCGCCTGCCGCGCGGTGGCGCCGGCACTGCGGTTCCGCACCCCGCGGTGATCGCGCCTCGGTACGGTCCCGTCGTGCGCAGATCGTTCACGATCCTCACCCCGATCGCCGCAGGCGCCGTCGTGTTCGCGCTGGCCGCCGCCTACCCGGCCTCGTCCGTGCACGGATCGTCCGCCACCGGCCCGAAGGTGCCCTCGTCGTTCGCGCACCGCGCGCTCGGCTCCGATTTCCGCGCGCACTGGGGCGACCACGACCGCGAGGTGGTCCTCGAGGTCCGTGACGGCGACGCCTGCCCGCCCGTGCTCGAACGCCAGGCCTCGACCGGCCCGGCCCGGATCGAGGCCACGGTCGATCGCCCCTCGGGGCCCGCCTGCACCGCGCACCGGCGCTGGTGGCCGCTCCCCCTCGCTGCACCGCCGATCCGGGCGAAGGGGCAGGCCGTCGGCCTCGTCGTCGACGGGCGCTGGAAGGTGCTGCTGCCACCCGCCTCCGACCGGAATCGGGGTCAGGGCACCGTCCAGTAGTGGGTCCAGTAGCCGTAGACGATGAAGGCCCAGACGGCCTGCAGCGCGACGCACACGAGCACGAGCACGGCCAGCTTCCGGATCGACCAGCGCGCGAAGACGGCACCGATCGGGGCGAGCGGCATCAGCAGCCGGAAGGTGCTCGACTGCGGGAAGAACACCGCGAGCAGGTAGACGGTCCAGGCGACCGACCAGGTGCGCACGGTCCGGCCGGCGCGGCGGGCGGGCGCGGTGAGCAGCATCGCGGTCCACCCGAGCGCCGCGAGCCCGAGCACGATCGGGCCGAACGTCGAGCCGAACCAGAAGTCCCCCGCATAGAACCAGGAGGCGACCGGCACGAACTGCGCGGTCCCCGTCCACGAGGCGCGCCAGACCACCTCGGTGTCGACGTAGGCGTTCGGCACCCCGGTCACGACGCCCGCGATCCACGGCCAGAGGAAGCCGGCGGCGAGCGCGACGGCGGCGAGCACCCCGGCCCGGACGGACTCGGCGATCGGGTAGGCGAGGCCCGCCCGGTGGGAGCGCAGCAGCCGGATGGCCTGGTTGAGCAGCACGACGAGCGCGACCGCCTGCAGGCCCGGCCGTGTGAACGCGAGCAGGAGGACGAGCGGGAGCGCGCTGAGGTACCGCCGCCGGTCCACGAGGATCAGCACCCCGAAGAGCAGGGCGAGGCCCAACGCCTCCGCGTAGGCCACCTCGAACAGGAACGCCATCGGCGAGAACACGAACACCACCGCGGTGACGACGGCGCCCCGATCGCCGACGTGGGGGCGGACCAGCATCGCCAGCAGCACCGCGGCGACGGCACCCGAGACGACCGAGATCCCGACCGCCGCCACGGGCCAGAGCGCAGCCTGACCGAACGACAGCACCCGCGCGAGCCACGGGTACAGGGGCAGGAACGCCCAGGCGTTCTCGAGCACCCCGCCGTGGGCGGTCGGCAGCGTCGTCGGGTAGCCGCGCACGCCGACCAGCCAGTACCACTGCCCGTCCCACGCCGTCGCGAGGTCGAGGAACGTGCTGTGCGCCCCGACCCGTGATCCCGAGCGCGCGAGGAGCAGCACCAGCAGCAGGATGGCCGTCGTCACCCCCCGGGAGAGCAGGTAGAACCCGAGCACGCGGCGGACGACCCCGCCGTGCGCACTGCGCTCGACGGGCTCGATCGCGGGAGCGGCCTGCACCGACGCGCTCATCCGTCCTCCGATCGCGCTCCGACACGCGAACGTTCGCACGTCGGCGCCCCGGTCGGGGCCGTGTCGGCCGGTCGCCCGCTCACGGGGTCAGGTCCGGATCAGGTCCGCCGATGGTCCTCTGAGCGCTACCTGAACGCCTGCAGCGTCGCAGCGCGGTGCCGCCCGACGGGCGTGCGACAGTCGCACGGGTGCGCGCGAACCATGCTGCGCGCGGCGTCGACGCGAAGGGAGGGCTGGGATGACCCGCGACCAGGTGGTCCGCCATGCCCGTCGTTCCGGCAGAGGCTCCGGAGCGCTCCGCTCCGCGCTGCGCCTGGCCGGGATCGCGCTCGTCGTGGTGGCCGTCAGCGCGGCGAGCCTCACGGCGATCTTCGTCCACACGCTCAGCTCGACCGTCGCCTCGCACTCGGTCGTGCTCCACGGCACCCACCCGGAGCCGCCCCAGCCGCTGAGCGGCGCCTTCAACGTGCTCGTGGTCGGCGCGGACAACGCGCCCGGCCAGCACGGCTTCGGGGCGGCCCGGCAGTCGACCCAGAACGACGTCGACATCCTCGTGCACGTCGCCGCCGACCACCGCAGCGCGGTGGTGCTCAGCATGCCGCGCGACCTCATCGTCGACCACCCGGCCTGCGTCTCGTCGAACGGCACCCCGGTGCCCGCCGACGGCGAGCAGCCGCTGAACGTCGACCTGAACCGCGGAGGACTCGGCTGCGTGGTCACGACGGTCGAGCACCTGACCGGCCTGTCGATCCCGTACGCGGCGCAGTTCAGCTTCGCGGGCACGATCGCGATGGCGGACGCCGTCGGCGGAGTGCCGGTCTGCACGACCCGGGCGATCGACGACCCGAAATCCGGGCTCCGCCTGCCCGCCGGACGATCGGTCATCTCGGGTCGCACCGCCCTTGCGTACCTGCGGGACCGCCACGGGGTCGGCGACGGGAGCGACCTCGCGCGGATCTCCTCGCAGCAGGCCTACATGTCCTCGCTGCTCCGCCGCGCGGTGAGCTCGGACACCCTCACGAATCCGGCGCACCTCATCGCCCTGGCGACGGCGACCGCGAGGAACGTGGACCTCTCCACGTCCATGTCGAGCCCGGACGTGCTGATGGGCATGATGGTGGCGCTCCTGCAGGTGCCGTTGCACGACATCGCGCTGGTGCAGCTGCCGACGGCCCCGTACCCGGCGAACTTGAACAAGGTCATCCCGGCCCCGGGGCTCGCCCCCGTCCTCCTGCAGCGCCTGCGGGACGACACCCCGGTCGTGCTGGCGAAGGGCACCCACGGCTACGCGACCTCCACGAAGAGCAGCACGTCGGCCACCAGGTCCTCCGCGCACTCCTCCCCCACGCCGAGCCCCAGCCGGTCGAGCTCGGGCACCGCCCCGATCAGCGGGCTCAGCGGCCAGAACGCCGACCAGACCAGCTGCTCGGTGGCGGCGGGCTGAGACCGGGTCAGGTCCGCTCGCAGAGCCGGGCGCCGGCCTGCTCGAGCGCGGCGCCGGCCCAGCAGCAGTGGTCGCTCGCGCGGCGGAGGGCGTCGCGCACGTCCGCGGCGCCCGGATGCTCCCGGTCGGCCCGCTCGACGACGAGGACGAGCTGGTCGAGTGCCGCGGGCAGCTCGACGCCGATGCGGCGCAGCAGGTCGACGGTCGCCCAGACCTCCGGCAGCGCGATCGCGGGCGCCGCGGCGGCCGAGCGCAGCCGCCGGGCGGCGTCGACGAGCTGCCGCGCCGCGAGGTCGAGCGCCGGGCCGTCCGCATCCACGCGACGATCGTCACGCCCGCGGGCGAACAACCGGTGAACCCCGGCGCACCGCTCTCCTAGGATTCGTCGGTGACCGACGACGCCGCGCAGCAGCCGACCTGGCTGGTCCTCATCTACCGGATCCCGTCGGAGCCGACCCGGCTCCGATCCACCGCGTGGCGGCGGCTCAAGGCGCTCGGCGCCGTCTACCTGCAGAACTCGGTGGGAGCGCTGCCGAAGTCCGCGGCGGCCGAGCGGGCGCTGCGCAAGCTGCGCCACGACATCCTCCAGATGGGCGGCTCCGCGGTGCTGCTCGACGGCGCCGCGATCGCCGGGGACGACATCGTGCTGGCCACGTTCCAGCGGGCGCGAGCGGAGGAGTACGCGGAGATCGTCGACCGGTGCGAGGGCTTCCTCGCCGAGGTGCACAAGGAGTACGAGAAGTCGCACTTCACGTACGCCGAGCTCGAGGAGAACGAGGTCGACCACAAGAAGCTGGTCGACTGGTTCGCCCGCATCGTCGAGCGCGACCGGTTCGGCGCCGACGGCCGCAGCGAGGCCGAGGCCGCGCTCGCGAAGTGCGAGGAGGCCCTCGAGCAGTACGCGGCGCGCGTGTACCAGGAGGAGCCCGAGGGCCACTGACTCAGCGCAGCGCGCGCACCGCGCTGTACGGCAGCGTGCCGAGCACCACGAGCACGAGCACCGCCCAGGCCACTGCCGGCGCGGCGACCGCGACGAGCGCCGTGACGGCGATGCCGGCTGCGACGACGGCGGCGACCTGCCAGTCGTCGCCGATCAGGAAGTCGACCCAGAAGTCGACGAAGCCGCGGGCGCGGCGGACCAGCGGGTTGGTGCGGACGGGCCGCACCGGCGCCGCGACAGCCACCCCGGTGCCGGAGGAACCCGCCGGCGCGACCGGTGCGTCGGGTGCCGCGGGCGCGACCTCCGCCTCCTCCGCCGTGGCGGCGCGAGGCCGGAACGCGAGCACGAGCACGAGCGCGTAGATGAGGACCGCGGGCACGAGGACGAGCAGCGCGGCGTCCGATCCCGGCCAGAGCGCGCCCGCGCCTTCGGCGCCCCAGAACAGACCGAACGAGGTCAGCATCACGCCGACCACGAACTTCAGCGTGTTCTCGGGCACGCGCGACAGCGGCCCGCGGACCACCACGCCCAGCACGACGACCACGATCACCGCCACCAGCGCCGCTCCCGCGGCGACGGGGATGCTGCGCGCGTTCGAGCCGAACGTCAGCACGATGAACACGACCTCGAGCCCCTCGAGCAGCACGCCCTTGAACGCGAGGGTGAACCCGTACCAGTCCTCCACGATCCCGCGCCGCTCGCCGCCGCGGTCCGCCGCCGCCGCGACCGCACGGCGGTAGATCGCGTCCTCGTCGTGCAGCGGCTTCCGCCCGCTGGCCCGCAGCACCGCCTTGCGCACCCACTGGAGGCCGAAGACGAGCAGCAGGCCGCCGACGGCGATCCGGAGGACGTCGATCGGCAGCAGGAGGATCGCGGGCCCGGCGAGCGCGACGCCGGCCGCGAGCACGATCAGCGCGGTGAGCACCCCCTGCATCGCCGAGCGCCACCCCCTGGTGGTCCCGGAGGCGAGCACGATCGTGGTCGCCTCGACGGCCTCCACGAGGCAGGCGAGGAAGGTGGCGATGGCGAGTGCAGCGAGGTTCATGGTCTCCGACCGTACTGAAAACGAACGACTGTTAGATCTAGATTACAACGGGAATGCGAAGCAGCCATCGGGCGACACGGTCACCGCGCAGCGCTCTCCGCGGGCGATGGGCCGTTCGCGACGCACGGAGCTGAAGCGTCCGGACGCGGTGTCGACGACGTGGTCGTAGCCGTCGCCCCGGTAGGCGACGTCCATCACGACGCCCGGGATCGCGCCCGGCTCCTCCTCCGACGCGAGACGGACCGCCGACGGCCGCACGAGGACCTCGACGTCGTCGCGCACCCGGGGCTCGCCGCCGAGCGTCACGCGGAGCGCCGCACGCTGCACGTCGACGACGGCACGGGAGCCGTCGACCTGCGTCACCCGCCCGCGCAGCGTCGCCGCCAGGCCGGTGAACCGCGCGACGAAGGCGGATGCGGGACGCCGGTAGATCTCCTCCGGCGTCCCGCGCTGCACGATGGAGCCGGCGTCGAGCACCACGATCTCGTCCGCGAGGGCGAACGCCTCCGCCTGGTCGTGGGTGATGTACAGCGCGGTCGCTCCGCTCGCCCGCGTCAGCGTGGCGATCTCGATCCGCATCCGCTCCCGGAGGTGCGCGTCGAGGTTCGAGAGGGGCTCGTCGAACAGGACCAGGGCCGGGTCGCCCGCGAGCGCCCTGGCGAGCGCCACCCGCTGCTGCTGGCCGCCCGACAGCTCGTCCGGGTAGGCGTCGCCGCGGTCCCCGAGCCCCACGCGCTCGAGCGTGCGGGCGATCTGCGTGCGCGCCGGCTGCGACCGCCCGGACCGGAGGCTGAACCCGACGTTCTGCGCGACCGTCATGTGCGGCCAGAGGGCGTAGTCCTGGAAGACCATCGCGAGGCCGCGCCGCTCCGGGGGCAGATGCGTGCGGCCCCCGCTCACCCCGCGGCCGTCGATCTCGATCACGCCGGCGCCGACGCGGTCGAGGCCGGCGACCGCCCGCATCAGGGTCGACTTGCCCGAGCCCGACGGGCCGAGCAGCACGAGGAACCGGCCCCCGTCGAGGTCCAGGTCGACCCCGTCGAGCACGACCGCGTCGCCGTACTTCCGCCGCACGCCGCGCACGCGGACCGCGGCCCCCGTGCGCGCGGGCGCCTCCAGCGCGCTCATCGCGCGGCTCCGAGCCGTCGCCAGCCGCGCGGCGCGAGCAGCCTGAGCGCGCCGTACGCGACGCCGACGACCGCCAGCGCGCTCAGGATCGCGAGCACCTCCATCGCCGTCCCTCCTCCGAAGTCGTACTTGCCGAGCGCCACCGTGATGCCCACGGAGATCGGTTCGCTGCCCGCGGGCGCGAGCAGCTGCGAGACGGGCAGCTCGAGCAGCGTCGCCGCGTACGCGAGCAGCCACGCGGTGAGCAGCGGCCGGATGAGGATCGGCCCGGTGACGGCGAGCCAGGTCTTCACGGGGCCGCCGCCGTGCACGCGGGACGCCGCGGCGAGCGACTCCTGCAGCTGCCCGACCGAGCCGACCAGGAGCCGGGTCGTCGACGGCAGCGCGGTCGCCAGGTAGGCGAGCCCGAGCAGGGTGTTCGTGCCGTAGAGCGCGATGCCGGCTCCGGTCAGCGCCGGCAGGTTGTAGGTGAAGATGTAGCCCGCCGCGAAGACGATGCCGGGGAGCGCGACGGCGCCGATCAGCAGCGCGTCGAGCAGCTTCGCGGCACGGGACCCTGCCCTCGCGGTCAGGATGCGCGCGCAGGCCGCGCCGAGGACCACGGCAGCGGTCGCCGTGATGGCGGCCATGACGGCGGAGTAGAGCAGCGGGGCGCCGAGGTCGGGACTCCCGAGCACTCTGGCGTAGTTCGCCAGGTCCCACCGGTGCGTGCCCGCGAGGGACCCGAGCCCGTCGATCAAGGAGGCGGAGACCGCTCCGAACGCCGGGATCCCGAGCGCGATCGTCGTGAGCAGCAGCAGCGCCGCGAGCCAGACCACCTGCCCGACCGGTCCGAGCACGGTCCGTCGGGGCGCTCGACCGCGGCCGCTCAGCACGCGGAAGCGTCGGCCGCCGAGGACGCGGTTCTGCAGGGCGAGCGCGATCACGACGAGGATCAGCAGCAGCCAGCTGACGGCGGAGGCGAGCGGGAAGTCGACGGGGAAGGCCTGCACGGCCGTGTAGAGCGTGTAGGTCGCGACCGGGAAATGCGCGGCCGAGGCGAGGGTGTCCGCCACACCGAAGTCGGAGACGGACTCCGCGAACACGATCGCGAGCGACGACCACACCGCGGGGGCGAGCAGCTGCACGACGACGCGCGCGGTGCGACCGAACCCGGCGCCGTGCACCCGCGCGGCATCCTCGAACTCGCGCCCGAGCCCCCGGACCGCGTTCGTGATCGCGAGGAACGCGAACGGCATGCCCTTGACCGTGAGCACGCAGACGACGCCGACCGGCCCGTAGAAGACGGACCGGAACGCGGAGGGGTCCAGGCCGAGCACCTCCAGCACGCCGTTCGGCTCGAGCAGCCGCTGCCAGCCGAGGGCGATCAGGTACGACGGGGTGAGGAACAGCGCGAACACGAGCCCGGTGGACACCTGCCGCACGAGCGCGTCGGTGCGCATCGTCACCCAGGCGAGGCCGCCGCCGACGGCGGTCGCGAGCACGGCCGTCGTGAGGCCCACGACGGTGGAGTCGGCGAGCCCGGTGAGCGTCCGCCCCTGCAGCGCCCGGCCGAACGCCGCCAGCGTGAACCAGTCGGGCCCCTGCTCGAACAGCGCCGGCGTGACGGCCACGAGCAGGAAGAGCGCGATCGGCAGGACCAGGATCGCGATGACGACGACCCACAGCAGGGCTGCGGGCTTCAGCAGCACCCTGGCCGCAGCCGCCGATCGCCGCGCGGCGGCGGCCCCCCGCGGGGGGGCGCCGGGCCCCCCGCCGCCCCCCCCCCCCCCCAGCGACCGGCCGACCCCGGGGCGCGGGGGTATTTGGGGCGCCCCC